>QKIH01000147.1 GCA_003249645.1 Desulfobulbaceae bacterium
GAAAATGCTCTGCAGGGGATAAAAAGGGTCACCTGGACGCCGCGTTGGGGTATGGAGCGTATCTACGGCATGGTGGAAGTCAGGCCTGACTGGTGTCTTTCCAGGCAGCGTGCCTGGGGGGTGCCTCTTACTGTTTTTACCTGTGAAAGCTGCGGTGAGGTCCTTAAGGATGAGATGGTGGCGCAGAAAATTGTCTCAGTTTTTACAGAGGAGGGCGCTGATGCCTGGTTTAAATATGATGCGCAGCACTTTCTCGGGGAAAACAGCTGCTGCCCAAGTTGCGGCTCCACGAAGTTTTTCAAGGAGAATGATATTCTAGATGTCTGGTTTGACTCAGGTGTCAGTTATGCTGCTGTTCTGGAAGAAAGAGACGGCCTCAGGGCTCCGGCTGATCTTTACCTGGAGGGCAGCGATCAGCATAGGGGCTGGTTTCAAAGCTCCCTACTGGCCTCAGTAGGAACCAGAGGCGTCCCGCCATACCACGCCGTGCTGACCCATGGTTTTGTAGTGGATGGCCAGGGAAAGAAAATGTCAAAAAGTATCGGCAATGTTATCGCCCCTGAAGAGATTATAAAAAAATTTGGTGCGGAAATTCTCAGGCTTTGGGTGTCCAGTGAAGACTACAGAGATGATATTAAGATATCTGATGAGATCCTTAAGCAGCTGTCTGATGCTTACCGCAAAATCCGCAATACAATCCGCTTCCTCCTTGGAAATCTCTACGATTTTGCACCGGCAGCCGACAGGGTGGCCTATAATGACATGGAGGAACTCGACCGCTGGGCCATCAACCAGTTTGAACTCTTCAAGCGGAGAGCGGTCAAAGCCTATGCTGATTTTGATTTTCACCTTGTTTTTCATGGCCTGCATCAATTCTGCGGCGTAACAATGAGTGCTTTCTACCTTGATATCATCAAGGACAGACTCTATACGTCTCTGCCTGCCTCACAAGCCAGGAAGGCAGCCCAGACGGTTCTCTACGACATTCTCTCAGGACTTTTACGGCTCATGGCGCCGGTGATGAGCTTTACTGCTGCCGAGGCCTGGGAGCACTTGCCCGGTGGGGAAGAAAGGTGGCGAGAGCGGGACAGTGTATTTTTGCATGAGTTTCCGCAGGAAATTCCGGAGGCAATTGATCCGGATCTGGACAAGAAGTGGCAGCAGCTGCTTGAAGTTCGCTCGGAGATAACCAAGGCACTGGAAGGCGCCAGGAGGGATAAAATCATCGGCCATCCCCTTGAGGCAAAGGTCATGGTGAAAGCAACAGGCTCCCTGGCAGAATTTCTTGCAGATAAGTGGGAAACATTGAAAATGATATCCATCGTCTCAGAACTCGTAAAGACAGAGGAACTTGCTGCCGAAACTTATGTCAGCGAAGCATTGCCGGAACTGCATATTTCTGTCTTGCCGGCTGCAGGGGGGAAATGTGAAAGGTGCTGGCTCCGTTCCGATACTGTCGGGCAGGAAGATGATCATCCTGAACTCTGCAGCCGCTGTAACTCAGTTGTTTCCCAGCTTGCCTGAATATCGGAATATAAAACGTTGGGTTTACCTGTGAATGCCAAGTATGAAGTTCGTGACCTAATACCTGTCGGAGTTGCTTTGGCAGTTGTAATAGTGGACCAGCTGACAAAATTGTGGGTCATGACAACCTTTGCTCTCCATGAACAACTGACTGTCATATCTGGTTTTTTTAATCTGGTCTATATTACTAATACCGGAGCAGCCTTTGGATTTTTGGCTGGCGATAAAACATGGTTGCGGCAGGTTTTTTTTGTCGGGGTTTCCTGTGCAGCCCTTATTGTTATTGCACTTGCCTATAAGCACCTGAAAAAGCAGTCCGGGATTTTTGTTTATGGACTTGGATTGATCGCCGGTGGTGCAATCGGCAATCTTATTGACCGGTTGCGTTTTGGTTCTGTTGTCGACTTTCTGGACTTTTACCTGGGCACCTATCACTGGCCGGCTTTTAATGTAGCTGATTCTGCCATCACAGTCGGAGCCGGACTGTTTCTGCTTGGCACGCTGCTGCAGCAGATAAAAGAAAGAAAAGAATGCTCTTAAAGTTTGAGATATAAGCAATTGATTTCCTTATCCACTTACAATCTTAGCAACTT
>QKIH01000064.1 GCA_003249645.1 Desulfobulbaceae bacterium
ATATTTATCCGAGTTCTGTTATCGTTTTAATAGACGATTTTATTTAAAAAATATGCTTGATGCTTTGTTAAAAGCTGCTGTTAATTCAAAACCAATTCCACAACATATGCTTCAATTAGCTGAGGATTGGTGGTAACCAGAATTTTATTTATTGTGAAAACAATTAAACATAAACGATTCAATTCAACAAAAGGGAAACCGTAATGAACAGGCCTGTCTGTATCATTTCATCTACTTTTGGCAAGTTCGAGGATGCTGAAAAAATTGGCCAAATGCTTCTTGCTGGTCGCAAGGTTGCATGTGCCCAGATTTCTTCGCCTATCCTTAGTCTTTATCGATGGAAAGATAAGCTGGAGCGCAGTGAAGAGGTCGTTTTGACGCTCAAAACGCTGCCGGATAATCTTGTTGAAGTGCAGTCGCTGCTTGAACAAAATCATCCTTATGAAACTCCGGAAATACTGGTTCGGTTGGATTGTGAAGTGAGTGAAAAATATCATAGCTGGATGCAGGAGGAAATACTGTAGGTATGACTGAAAAGAAAAAAAGTTATCGGCGCAAGCGTCTTGGTGAATACCGGTGTCATTGCTGTAAGAAAGAGCAGGAATTCTGCTGGAGCTGCCCCTGTGGATTTCAAATTTGCAAAGAGTGTTTTGAAGAAAACAAATGGGGTATCAGCAACGGACCGACATGGATATGTCCCGACTGTGAACGTATTCGAATGATGTAAGATTTCAAAATTCATTTCGTTTGATAATTCGTCAAAAATACAATAGTATTGTTCAGTTAATCCTCGATAAAACCTCATATAACACATTATATTATGAATGTATCTGCCCAGAGCTACGACGAAAGCAAGATCAAGACATTGAGCTCCCTTGAGCACATTCGCAAGCGGCCGGGAATGTATATCGGCAGGCTCGGCGATGGCTCAAACCCTGATGACGGTATTTATATTTTACTCAAAGAGGTCCTCGATAACTCGGTTGACGAGTTCATCATGGGGGCAGGAAAACGTATCGATGTCGACATTAATCAGGACGGCCAGGTAACAGTACGAGATTATGGCCGTGGTATTCCGCTTGGTAAGATTGTCGATTGTGTTTCAACTATCAATACCGGCGCAAAATACAACACAGACGTTTTTCAGTTTTCCGTCGGCTTAAACGGTGTTGGTACAAAGGCGGTTAATGCTCTGTCAGAATACTTCATAGTAACGGCATTCAGAGACGGCGAGTATGCCAGGGCAAGATTCGAAAAGGGTGTTCTGATTGAAGAGCAGAGAGGGGAAACCAGTGAGAAAAACGGCACCCTGATCAGCTTCCTTGCAGACCGGGAATCGTTTCCGAATTTTCAGTTTGATGAATCCTATATCGAAAAGAGGCTCTGGAGATACGCTTATCTCAATGCCGGTCTGAAAATCTATTACAAAAAAAACTGTTATCATTCAAACAAGGGCCTGCTTGATCTGCTCGAAAAAGAGCTGAGTGACGACAATCTCTACCCCCCTATTTATTACAAAGATGCGACACTTGAGTTTGCCTTTTCTCATACAGATACATACGGCGACAATTACTTCACTTTTGTCAACGGCACCTACACCTCTGAAGGTGGCACACATCTCTCAGCGTATCGGGAAGGCATACTGAAAGGCATAAACGAGTACGCCAACAAGAAATTCGTCAACACGGATGTTCGCGACGGCATCGTCGGAACGCTCGCGGTTAAAGTAAAAGAGCCTGTTTTTGAGTCACAGACGAAGAACAAGCTTGGCAATACTGAAATACGCTCTTGGATAGTCAACAAAGTGAAAGATGCCGTTTCAAGCGCTCTCTATAAAGACACTGATTCAGCGGAAGAACTTATAAGTAAAATTCTTAGAAATGAGAGGGTGAGAAAAGAACTGCAGAGCGTTCGTAAAGAAGCAAGGGCAAAAGCAAAGAAAGTTGCACTGAAAATCCCCAACCTGAAAGACTGCAAGTACCACCCATCAAAAGAAAAACCTTCGGAAGAGGGGAGAGAGAGCACCATATTCATCACCGAAGGGCAATCAGCTGCCGGTTCGATTGTCTCTTCACGCGATCCAATGACCCAGGCTGTTTTTTCTCTCAAGGGCAAACCGATGAATGTTTTTGGCCAGCAGCTCGCAACGCTTTACAAAAACGAAGAAATGTATTCCCTCATGCGTGCTCTTGATATTGAAGACTCTATTTCAAACTTGCGTTATGACAAGGTTGTCCTCGCAACCGATGCCGACGTTGACGGTTTGCACATACGCAACCTGCTCCTGACTTTTTTTCTTCATTATTTCGAACCGCTTGTCAAACTGGGTCATGTCTATATCCTTGAAACGCCTCTGTTTCGGGTTCGCAACAAGCAAGAAACCCATTACTGTTATTCTGAAGATGAAAAAGAACGGGCGATAAAAAGCCTTGCCGGCACCGTCAAGAAAAAGTTGAACGTCGAAACCACACGATTCAAGGGGCTTGGCGAAATATCCCCGGCAGAATTCAAGCAATTCATCGGCCCGGATATCCGGCTGAGAAAAGTGACTGTCGACTCTTTGAGTGAAATCAGCAAAGTACTGTCTTTCTATATGGGCAAGAACACGCCGGATCGGAAGAAATACATTATGGATAACATATCACTGGCTATACAGTAAGTTCTGGCCGAAATAACGGAGCAATACAAGTTATTTTTATATGAATACAATGGACAGGCCGATAGGCAAGCTGCACCAGCTTTTTGAAACCAACTTTCTGGAATATACGTCATACGTAATCAAAGAACGCGCAATCCCATGCATTGATGATGGACTCAAGCCGGTTCAGAGACGTATCCTTCAAACCCTGTTCAACATGGAAGACGGACGTTTTCACAAGGTTGCCAACGTTGTTGGCGAGACCATGAAACTCCACCCCCATGGAGATCAAAGTATCTTTGCTGCTCTCGTCAATCTCGCAAACAAAGATATGCTTATCGAAAAGCAGGGTAATTTCGGTAATATATACACCGGAGACCAGGCTTCTGCAGCACGTTACATTGAATGTCGGCTCACCCCTCTGGCAAAAGAGATTCTGTTCAATAAAGACCTGACGGAATTTGAAGAGTCTTATGACGGCAGAATGCTCGAGCCGCTAACCTTACCGGCTAAAATACCTTTAATACTTCTCTTGGGCGCTGAGGGCATTGCGGTCGGCATGGCCACAAAAATCCTGCCGCACAACTTCTGTGAAATTCTGGAGGCTCAGAAATCAATCCTTCGAGGTGAAGAATTCCAGATATTCCCGGATTTCCCTCAAGGCGGGCTGCTTGATGTAAACGGCTACGAAGATGGAGAAGGAAAAGTCAGGTGCAGGGCAAAAATTGAAGAAGTTAATGAAAAGACCATAGTAATCAAGGAAATACCTTACAACACCACTACACAGTCATTAATCGATTCAATAGAAAAAGCGGCAAAATCAAACAAGATCAAGATCCAGTCGATCAACGACTATACGGCTGAAGAAGTAGAAATAGAAATCAAGCTTACCCGGGGAATTTACGCAAGTGACACAATAAAAGCGCTTTACGCCTTTACCGATTGCGAAGTACCCATCACACCTAACATAACGCTGATTCAAGACAACACTCCTGTAACCCTGACAGTCACAGAAATACTGCACCACACCACCGAAAAACTTGTCAAAGACCTGAGAAAAGAGCTTGAGATCGACCTGGGTAGATTAAAAGACAGGCTGCATGCACGACTTCTTGAACAGATTTTCATTGAGGAGCGGCTCTATAAAAACATTGAAGAAGAAACGACCTACCAGGCTGTTGTGAAGAGCGTAGAGACATCCCTTATCCCGTTCAGAGCTGAACTTGAAAAAGATGTCAGCCTGGAGGACATAGAAAGGCTCCTTGAAATCCGAATTAAACGTATATCAAGGTTTGATATTAATAAGCAGGAAAAGGAAATCCGGGAGATCCGCAAAGACATTAAGGCGATCAACAAACATCTTAAAGATATGATCACCTATACCATCAACTATCTCGACGGCCTGCTGACCAAATATGGCGCGAACTATCCCCGCAAAACCGAGCTTGCAAGTTTCAGTGAAGTTGTCATGCGAAAAGTTGCCCTCTCAAACCTCACCATGGGCTATCACCGGAAAGAAGGATTTCTTGGTTTTCAGGTAAAAACAGAAGATGAGAATGAAGACATTTTCTTTAACTGCTCGGAATATGATAAGATTTTGATCATTTTCAATGACGGCAGATATAAGGTTGTTCCAGTACTCGACAAAATTTTCATCGGTGATGACGCAGCCTGGATAGGCAAGATTGAAGGCAAACTGCTTTTTAATATGATCTACCGTGACGGCCAGGAAAACCTTGTCTACATCAAGCGGTTCAATACACCAAAATTTATTCTAGAAAAGGAATATCATCTTTTCCCTGAACATAAACGATCAAGAATATTGCTGCTGAGTTTTGGAGAAAACAAGCATGCCCGTGTCAGCCTGATGCCTTCAGCACGGGCAAGGACAAACGTGGCGCAGGTATCCTTTGACGATTATCTGGTCAAGGGACCGTCTGCAAAAGGAAAAAGAGTCTCACCAAGGGTGGCAAGAAGGGTAGTTGATTCTACTGAGCAGATAAACAGGGAGATCAAGAAAAACCTTAACCTTCCAGGAATTGAAGGCGCGTCAGACGAAGAAGAGTAGCATTAAAAAGGGGCCTGTTAAACCAGCGCCCCTTTTAATGAGTGTAGACCTGCCTGTATAATTTCTGCCTGGACGATCGCCCCTGCCGGAAGAGTCTGGTCAGAATCGATATGGACAAGATGATTTGTCGCTGATCGCGTTTTAATGCTTTCACCGTCACACCCCTCAACCATTACCTCCAAAATACTTCCGACAAAATTCTGGTTATGTTCCAGACAAATTTCATCCTGACGTTTCTGGAAGCGGCTAAGACGGGCTGACTTTACAGCCTCGCTTATCTTATTATCCAATTTCAGCGAAGCAGTGCCCGGTCTGTCTGAATATTTAAATGAAAAAGAACCATGATAGCGTACAGTTTCCAGCATATCCATGGTCTGTTCAAAATCTTCATCGGTCTCACCAGGAAACCCCACAATAACATCCGTTGTGATAACGATATCTGGGCGATACTCTCTCAGCTTATCAACCAGTTCAAGATAACTCTCCCTCGTATATTTCCGGTTCATTCTCTTGAGCACATTGTTTGAGCCGGCTTGAACAGGCAGGTGAAACTGGGGGCAGAGAAGGGGGATATCCCTAAAACATCGCATGAGTCGGTCTGTCAGATCCTTTGGATTGGAAGTAGTAAAACGCAACCTCTTCAAACCTTCAATATTTGCTACATCATGAAGCAAGTCAGCAAAATCATAACCGGGTTTCTGGTTTGACACCGGATTGGTTTTTCCGTAAGAATTGACATTTTGCCCAAGAAGAGTAACTTCCTTTACCCCATTATTGATCAACACTCTAATTTCTTCAATAATATCATCGGAGTTACGACTGACTTCTCTTCCACGCGTGTAGGGAACAACGCAGTAGGTGCAGAAGTTGTTACATCCCTGCATAATTGTGACGAATTTCTTATACGAAGTGCCTGAAGATATTGTCTTCTTATTCGGTATAAAGCGGGGGATTTCATACTCGTTAGACAACGCTGTGGCAACTGTAGAATCTTCAAGCTCACTTATGAGTTCGCCTATTTTGTATATCTCCTGTGTTCCGATCACGAGATCAACATGGGGCATTTTTCTTACAATGTTATTGCCTTCCTGCTGAGCTACGCAGCCTGCAACGCAGATTTTAAGAGAAGGGCGTTTAGTTTTCTCTTTGCGTAATGCTCCGAGATGGCTCATCACCTTTTGTTCTGCTTTAGCCCTTATTGAACAGGTATTCAGGATGATGAGATCCGCCTGGCTTTCCTCAAGACATTCAATATACCCCAAGGTGCCAAGAATTTGAGACATGATTTCTGAATCGCGCTCATTCATTTGACAACCAAAGGTCTTTATAAATACATTTCGCTGCATAAAGTTTGTTTTTAAATAGATATGATCGATTGTTAATCTAAATTATAGATATTTTGTTTTATGTTAACAGCCTCAGATTCAAGAAAAGCTAATACAGCCTTTCTATTTTCCAAGCTGAATTTGAGCCGAACAAGGCCATATTTCATATCTACACTTGAAAGAATTGCAAGACCATCATATCCCTCAAGCAGATTTTTAAGATAGTGAAATCTGCCTGGGGATATTCTGAGATAAAGTTCTTCGCTATTGAAATTTTTACACATTAAGGCTGGAATCAATTGTTCCGGAAAGAAGATCTTTGTTTATTTCAAGAACAGGTTGCACTTCTTCCTCGATAAACTCTTCTGTCTGTTTCTCGGCTCTGCCTGTAAACTGGTTGAAATCAGAAACCATTTCTGTCAGTTCCTCTATGGAGAAGGGGACTCTTTTATCTTCAGCAAGCCTTGCCAGCAAATCGTTCTGTTTTCCTTCCATCTTGACGGCTTTCCCTGCTGCCACCGAATGTTCTTTTACGACCTCATGCATTTCATTTCGACTTTCACCTTTTTCCACAGCTTCCATAAGTATTTTTTCGGTTGACATAAAAGGAAGCTCATCGAGTAGGTGGCGTTCTATTTGCTTCGGATAAACAACCATATCCGAGGTAATATTTATAAAGAGCTTTAATATTGCGTCAGTCAATAAGAAACACTGAGGAATGTCCATTCTTCTAATTGCAGAGTCATCCAGAGTGCGCTCAAACCATTGGTTCGAATAGGTCGAGGCAAAATTGGCAGGCAATCCCATTAATTTCCTTGAAAGGCCGGTCATCCTTTCAGAACGCATAGGATTTCTCTTGTAGGCCATCGCAGATGAGCCAGTCTGATTTTTTGCAAACGGCTCTTCCTGCATTTTCAAGTTGCTCAACAGTCTCAGATCTACAGCAAACTTGTGGGCGGTTGCACCTATGCCCGCCAAAGTTTCAGCAAGCTTCATATCCATTTTTCGACTGTATGTTTGACCTGTTACAGCAAATGTCTCGAAAAAACCCAGCTTTTTAGCAACCAGCTTATCAAGCTCACGCACCTTGTTATGATCACCATCAAACAGCTCAAGAAATGTCGCTTGAGTCCCAACAGTTCCTTTTGCACCTCTTGCCTTTATATTAGCAACAAAAGCATCGACATACTGAAGATCGATCAAAAGGTCGTGAATATACAGGGTGTTTCTTTTTCCAACGGTAGTTGGCTGAGCCGGTTGATAATGCGTAAAACCAAGTGTCGCCAGACCCTTATGCTCCAATGCAAAATCTGAGAGATTTTTGATCGTATGTAGCAGAGCCTTTTTAATAAGCTCAAAAGCTTTCTTCTGAATAATCAGATCTGTATTGCAAACAACAAACTGTGAAGTGGCCCCAAGATGAATGATGGGCTCAGCAGTAGGGCACTTAGTGCCAAATTCATAAACATGAGCCATTACGTCATGACGAATTTCCTTTTCTTTCTGGGCCGCCAGCTCGTAATCAATATTGGTTACATTGGCACGCATTTCCTGAAGCATCTCTTCGGAAACAATATTGGTAAGCCCGAGCTCATATTGAGCCTCAGCCAAGGCAACCCAGCATTTTCTCCAGGTTGTAAATTTCATCTCCTCAGAGAAGAGATACTGCATTTCTTTATTTGTGTAGCGACTAACCAGCGGCTCTTTATAGGTTGTTCGACTCATCTAATCCCTCCAAACAACATTAACTATCCATATTAACAGCTTATGTACAAGGTATTTTGTATGAATAAAAAATGACAAAATAATTCTAAATCCGTAAAAAAGATAGGCTCTTATACCATGAATTGGCGGTTAACAAAAGCCTCCACCCAAATAATTCACATAATTAAGCTATGTCGCATAATGTATATTATGTATAATAACTATATGTTTAAATAAATTAGCGCCTTATGCTTTGCTTCATGATTTTATCGATTATTGTTGTGTGATTGAACTAACCATGACCTGCCAACTCTCAACCTTATTGAACTTGTT
>QKIH01000092.1 GCA_003249645.1 Desulfobulbaceae bacterium
CATTCTTGTCGTTTTTTTACCACGCAAAGCCTCCCCACAAGCATATCAACCCGTTATCATTATATTTATATTTTTTCAAATTGTGATGGCACATATAATGCTACAATATATACAAATCTTTAACTCCTCCGGCTGTCCTCGTTATCTCCCACCTTTTTCCAGACGAGGATGGCCGTTTTTTTTCTTCCTTTTTTCTTGCCATCTCCCTGCACTGCTCATATAGGTAGCTTAACACGTTGCAGGAATCCGTTTAACATCTATCCAGGTCTTCTCATATGGTTACAGAATTGAGAAACAACAGAATGTTCATCTATCTTGCTGTACTGGTCATCAGTTCTACCATGGGCCTGTATGTATGGAGGACCCTTTTTGACAACTTTGCGGTCCATATAGTCAATCTCGAAGGAAAACATGTTGGAATACTGCAATCAGTCCGGGAACTCCCTGGTTTTCTTGCTCTTCTGGTCGTCTACGTCCTCTTGTTTATCAAAGAACATCGGTTGTCTGCCCTCTCTATTCTCCTTCTCGGACTCGGCGTATCGTTAACCGGACTGCTGCCCACATTCAGCGGGATGATCTTCACAACCTTGTTGATGAGTTTTGGTTTTCACTATTTTGAGACAACAAATCAGAGCCTGACCCTGCAGTACTTTGACAAACAGACCGCCCCGCTGGTATTCGGCCGTTTACGCAGTTACGCAGCCGCTTCAAATATCGCAGCCAGCGCCCTCATCCTGCTGTTTGCAGCGCACCTCGAGTACAAGACGCTGTATCTGCTTTTCGGCTGCATGGTTGTTGTTTCGGCCCTCTGGGCTTTCACGCAAAATCCTACGGATAAAGATCTGGTCCCCCAGAAAAAAGAGATGGTTTTTAAAAAGAATTACTGGCTGTACTACTGTCTCACCTTTATGGCCGGAGCAAGACGACAGATATTCATTGCCTTCGCCGTCTTCCTACTGGTCAAGAAATTTGATTTTTCAGTGCAGGAAGTGGCTGCCCTTTTTCTGTTGAACAATCTCATTAATTACTTTCTTTCTCCCTATATCGGCAAGTGCATTGTCAGATACGGTGAGAGAACTATACTGTCGATCGAATACGGAGCTCTTATCATCATCTTTCTCTGCTATGCGACAATCGACAACAAGATTGCAGTTGCCCTCCTGTATATCTTCGATCATATCTTTTTCAATTTTGCCATTGCCATTAAAACATTTTTCCAGAAAATAGCAGACCCTTCTGATATAGCCCCCAGCATGGCTGTCGGCTTTACCATCAATCACATTGCAGCGGTTGTATTGCCTGTTGTGGGTGGAATCATCTGGATGATAGATTATCGTATCGTCTTTGTCCTGGGGGCCATACTGGGGTTTGGTTCTCTGATCCTGGTACAGTTTATACCGGCCCAGCTGAAGAAAATGCAAAACGGCACCAACTAAGAATCAGGGAAGTTGCCAATTACCTTATCGTTATTACTATTATTGCTAAATTCAATATGATATATAAAGGATTCATCTGTGAAGAAAAGTAATATTGTGCTCATAGGCATGCCGGGTTCCGGCAAATCGACAGTCGGCATCATTCTCGCTAAATATCTGGCAATGAATTTTGTTGATACCGATCTTCTTATACAGGATCGTGAAAATTGTACGCTTCAGGACATTGTAAATTCACGGGGCCACATGGTGCTGAGACAGATAGAGGAAGATGTCTTACTTGATGTAAACCTTAAACATCACATCATTGCCACCGGAGGAAGTGCAGCCTATAGTGAGCCTGCGATGAATCATCTCCAAACAGATGGATTGATTATCTTCCTGCATGCGGATCTGCCGACCTTACGCAGCCGTATACAGAATTATGATAACCGTGGGCTGGCCAAAAGAGCTGACCAGAGCTTTGAAGAACTGTTTGAGGAACGCTATGCACTGTATAAAAAATACAGTCACATTATTATTGAAAGCAGTGGCACAACACAGGAAGACGTCTGTGAAACCATAATCAATAGAATAAAAGATCACGGGTTTGTAATAGATGGATAGCTCATTTGCTGACCAGGAACATAAAACTATCCTTGCAATGATAAGGATGTATTGCAAAGCTCACCATAATCATAAAAAAGGCGAGCTTTGTTCAGAATGTCGGGAGCTCTCGGAATACAGCTACGCCAGATTGAAACACTGCCCCTTTCAGGAATCAAAACCTGTCTGCGGCAATTGCACGGTTCACTGCTATAAAGCCAGCATGCGGGAAAAAGCGAAAAAAGTTATGCGCTGGGCAGGTCCGAGAATGTTTTTTCGTCATCCGGTTAAAGCTTTTCGCCACATGATTCAGGCCAGAAAGGTTGCACCAAAACTGGAAAACCTTCGTAAAGAGTAGAGGAGACATCATGCAAATAGCAATAACAGGCTGTTCCGGTCTTGTTGGCAGCGCTCTTGTCGAATATCTTGTTAACCAAGGACATACAGTTCATTGCATTCAGCGCAATAAAAGCACGGATGGACTCATTTTTGATCCGAATCGTATCGAAAACCTTAATGCCGACGGTTCCGGAGTTGATGCCGTGATCCACCTTGCTGGCGAGAATATCTCAACCGGCCGCTGGAACGCAAAAAAGAAAAAGAAAATTATCAGAAGCCGGGTGCAGGGGACCCATGAAATTGCCAGCTTCTTTTCCACCCTTCCACACCCTCCCAAAGTCATGCTCTTTGCTTCAGCCGTCGGCTATTACGGTGATCGCAACAACGAGAAACTCACCGAAAAAAGTTCTTTAGGCTCGTCGTTTTTGGCAGATGTCTGCAAACAATGGGAAGAGGCGGCCGTCCCTGCACAGGAGTCAGGAATCCGCACCGTTTTTACCAGATTCGGCATGGTACTTTCACCCCATGGCGGTGCTCTGCATAAAATGCTTCCAGCATTCAATATGGGTGTTGGAGGGAAAATCGGCAATGGCCAGCAGTATATGAGCTGGATCAGCATCAGAGACCTTGTTGCCGCCATAGAGCACCTGCTGCTCCATGAAGAACTGAGCGGCGCATTTAATCTTGTTGCCCCCGCGCCCGTTACCAACGAAGAATTCACCAAAACACTCGGCAGATGCCTGCAGCGCCACACCCCCTTTCCGGTACCGGCCTTCATAGTGCGTCTTCTTTTCGGTGAGATGGGCAAAGAGCTCCTTCTTGCTTCAAGCAGGGTATTCCCGGAAAGACTTCTTGAGTCAGGGTACACATTTCGGTACATCGCGTTAAAAGACGCTCTGACTCATTGCATCGACGGCTCATGAACACAGTTTCATTCACTGGATACTGATAATTTGCTGCCAGGTTCAATTAAATGATGAAATTGTAGTTTATTGCGCCCTTTTTCAGTTTGTTACCGCCTTTTCAATCTTGCAATTCCTTGCTAGAAGATTTAGGCTAAAAATGCGATAAAAGTTATTGCCTAACCAGCTAATGCAGGCCAGACACGAAATTCCCAGGTTGAAAAGGATAAAACTTGAACAGAAGAAATCTGATAAAATTGATGGTATTAGGGTCTACCCTTGCTCCTCTTGAGGGGTTTGCAAAACCTATTGAAATCCATGCAAGCCATGAAAAGATTTTTCACAATCTTGAAGAGTTGGAAGACAACAATCCTCAGACCAGTGACACACCTGCACTTACCAAGATCGCTCCTAAAATCGATGATGCACACATAAAAGATTACCTTACTAAAATTCGTAATCCGGATCGATATCATGCTGATGACATTATCCTTGATACCAAAGGAAAACAATTACTTGATGCAGTAGTAAAGCGTTTAGGGAGACTGCAGGAAACTGTTGGACACGGCAATTTCTGCATTTTTGATTTTGATACGTCCATCCAGGCAGCACGCCGCCATCCGGCAATAGGAGAATTCACAAAAGAAGAACTCGATTTTCTCGAAGAGACTTTCTGCAGAGATGCTAAAGATTATGGCTTTATGGGGGACAAACAGATCAACAAGCTCACTGCCGGTATAAATGAACGGGATTTTTCAAAAATTCCCTATACCGGAAACTACCTCTTCAAAGGCGAATCACAGAGGAAATTTGCTGAACTGCAAAAACGAGTCGGGGAAGAACTGATCCTGACTTCCGGCATTCGAGGAATCACCAAACAATTTTATCTGTTCCTGAATAAGGCTTACCTCTACGACGGCAATCTTTCCCTGGCCTCACGTTCTCTTGCTCCCCCAGGATATTCTTTCCATGCAACCGGTGATTTTGATGTCGGTCAGAGAGGCTTTGGCGGAGGAAATTTCTCGGTAAGATTTATCTCTACACCGGTGTTTCATTTTCTCACCAGTAAAGGGTACGTAGAATACCGTTATAAAAAAGACAATATGCTCGGCGTTCGTTATGAACCCTGGCATATCAAACTGTAATAGATATACTGTATCATGTTGAGATATTGTTTTTATTGCATTCTTTTACTCCTCTTATTTTCGTACAGCAGCATTTCTTTCTGTGCAACCGGTAATCCGTCTTTTTCCCTGCACAAGCTTGGCGCTTCTTCTCCTCAGAGTAAAACGCTGTTGGTTATAGGAGGCATCCAGGGGGATGAACCCGGCGGCTTTCATGCGGCCTCCCTTCTCACTACCCAGTACACCATAACCAACGGTACCGTATGGATTGTGCCGAACCTCAATTTTCCAAGTATCATCAAACGCTCAAGAGGAGTCTATGGTGATCTCAATAGGAAGTTTGCCACAATCAATGAAAATGATCCAGAATATCAGCTTGTTGAACGTATTAAATCAATTATTATCAATGAGGACGTGGATGTTGTTCTCAACCTGCATGACGGTAGCGGCTTTTACCGTGAAGATTATCATGACAGTGAATACGGTCCACATCGATGGGGTCAGTCGGTTATCATTGATCAGGAAAACATTAACGTCAATAATTTTGGCGACCTCGGGGAAATTGCAAGGGAAGTAACAGCCAATGTCAATTCAATCATCGGGGATGATCATTTTGCCTACAGAGTCAAAAACACCAGAACTGCTGAGGGCGATGAAGAAATGGCCAAAACCCTGACATTCTTTGCTATTAATCAGGGGAAACCGGCTTTCGGAGTTGAAGCCTCAAAAAATCTCTCCAAATCAGAACGTGTCTTTTACCATCTGCTGGTGCTCGAAAATTTCATGAAACGAATGGGGATAACATTTCATCGCAACTTTGAGCTGACTGCCGCAAATATCAATAAGGTAATAATAGAGAACAGAAATATCGCTCTTTATGACAACCGAATTTTTATGGATATGCAGGACATTCGCAATCAGCTCAACTTTTTTCCGCTCGAACAAAACTCCAATATCGACTTCTGGACAAAAGACCCCCTTATTACGGTGGTAGAAGAAAGCTCCAGTTTTGACATCTATCATGGCAACGAACGTATAACCACTCTCATTCCTCAATATTTCGATTACGATACCAAACCGCCCCAAATCAGCATGGAAGTGGACGGATGCTTGAAAAATGTTCGTATGGGTTCTATTGTCAAAGTCGCAAACACATTCAAGATTATCACTCCAAACGGTTACCGGGCCAATGCTATCGGTTTTTCACGCCAGGGCGAAGACAACGAGGCCGGACTGACCATTGAGAAGAAAGATTTTTCCAGCCGCTATTCCGTCAATCAGGGCGGCAGCATTTTTCGGATTGAATTCTACAAAACTGCCGACCAGAAGAACGATGACAAATTTGCCGGAATGGTTCTCATTAATTTTGAAGACGCGTCTCACCACATCGCAGAACTACAGGCTGATGTTGTCTCGGCAAATACTTCAGACGACAGTCAGGGACGATAAAAAAACTCCCTGCCAGATTACAGAACGTTTTTTTTCAGTTCTTCAATTCCTATACGCTCGACAAATCGAGCTGTACGTTCTCTGGTTTTCGCATTTTCACGATAGTAGTCCAGACATTTATCCGCAAGGGCCACAGCTTCTTCCTTTGAGATGTCTTCAGCCAGCACATCACCTACTCGCGGTTTTCTGGCCGAGTTGCCGCCAAAAATTACTGTCCAGCCGTTTTTCTTTCCCATAAAGCCGACATCCCGAACATAACTTTCACCGCAGCAGAAAGGACAACCGGAAACCCCTATCTTCACTTTTGCCGGGAAATCCCTCCCAGCATAGTGCTTTTCAAGTTCAATGCCGAACCCTAGAGCATCCTGAACGCCAAATTTACACACCGTGTTCCCCGGACAGGCCTGAACATAATGCAAACAGAGTTCAGTTGCCTCGCCGACGTCCATCCCCATATCCTGCCATATCGGCCCAAGCTGCTCCTCCTCCATGCCGACAAGCGCAATGCGGTGACCTGAAGTAATCTTGATTATCGGAATCTCATATTTTTCAGCAACCGCAGCTATACTCTTCAGATCTTTAAGCTGAATTAAGCCCCCCGGTATGCGAGGCACGATGGCGTAGGTTTTCTTGTCACGCTGTAATATTGCGCCCTTTAATGTTTTCTTTTCTTCGGTCATTGAATTGACTCCATTTCCACAATTTCTTCTGAGATATCGGCTTCTCGTTTTTTCTGAATTGATCTAACTAAGTAATACATACCTTTAAAGATACAGGACAAAAATAAATTGATCAACATTCTGGCATTATGACCTCAACACCTCCGACATCCTCTTTATCAATAAATACATGAAAACAGGCCATACAAAAGTGACAAGCTGCCGGAGAATTATTATATACAGTTATTGCAAATACAGTATTCACATCAATAAACCATTTCTCCAACCCGAGGGGAGCAAACCATGAAACGATTTAATCGTCTTTTTCTGCCTGTTATCCTGTTACTTATTCTGTCAGCAACTAATGCCATGTCATCTACTGTAATAAAGATTGGCGTTCAGCCATGGCTTGGATACGGCCCGTGGTGGATAGCAGAAAAGCTTGATCTGTTCAAAAAACATGGCGTAGAGGCTGAGATCATCAACTTCACCTGGGATGCCGATATGGTAGCCGGTCTTGCCAGCGGAAAGCTCGATGTCATTGCAGCTGCAACCAACGCCCTTATTGCTACACACAATAAAAATGTCGATCTTAAAGGCTTCCTGGTTCTTGATGCAAGTTACCAGGCCGATGCCGTCATTTCCCCCAACAGCATTACTTCCATTGCCGGCATCAAAGGGAAAAAAGTCGCCTTCGAAGCAGGAGCAACTTCAGATCTTCTCATCAACTATGCACTGAAAGTCAACAATATGAACTTAAGTGATATTGAACCGATCAACATGGCTGCAGCAGATGCAGGGCTTGCACTGATTGCAGGTCGTGTAGATATCGCTGTCACGTATGAACCCTATATTTCAACCGCACTCAAGCAGGACAGCAATTACCATATCCTGTATACGGCAGCTGAAAAGCCGGGGCTTATCAGTGACGTCGCTGTCTCCACCGGTGAATACATTAGGCAACATCCCGATGTCATTAAAGCCCTGACCGCCGTCTGGGATGAAGCGGTAAACTATCTTGTCAAACATCCTGATGAGGGTGGAAAGATAATTGCAGACGCCGTTCACAGCCCTATGGATGAATTCAAGGTGGCCATGCAGGGAGTGCAGGTTTACAATCTTGCCGAAAATCAAAAGCTTCTGGGCGGAGAATTCCAACAGGCTATGAAAGAGATCAGCTTGATCATGCTCGACACCAACCCGAAAGATATGGGCAGCATGCCGAACATAGACAATCTCCTCGCCACAGAACCTGTTCTCGGCAAGTGATACCATTTCAATTTACCTTGCAGCACTGTTGAGACAGTGCTGTTTTACGTAAGCATAGCTGACAACTGCAATGAAAAAATTCAGACACCTCTTCGAACTGAGGGAGAATATTTCAAAAAGAGCCTATATCTGGCTTGGTGCCGGATTCATCTTCCTGCTGCTTGTTCTCTGGCAGACGGTGACCGGCCTCGGACTTATTCGGCCCCTTTTCCTGCCGCCTCCTTCAGCTATTTTTACCGAAGCGGTTCGTCAGATACAGGAAGGCATTCTTTATGTCGATGCATCCTCCAGCATCTATCGTATTGTTATGGGCTGGGGTTTTGCCACCCTCTTTGCTGTTCCAATAGGTTTCCTGATGGGTAATTTCAAGTTTTTCGAAGGCCTGTTTGAACCCTTCATCGATATAGTTCGTTATATGCCGGTTGTTGCCCTGATTCCGCTTACCATTCTCTGGGCCGGAATCGGTGATTTTCAGAAGTTTCTCATCCTCTTCATCGGCACATTCTTCCAACAGGTCCTGATGATTATGGATAATGTTAAACAGGTACCGAAGAACCTGATCAGAGTCGGTCAGACACTTGGCCTCAGCCGGTTCGAAATTTTGCGTTCTGTCGTGCTTCCGGCCTCCATGCCTGGAATATGGGACACCTTTCGCATCACCATGGGATGGACATGGACATATCTTGTTGTTGCAGAACTTGTCGCTGCAGACAACGGCCTTGGTCGAAGGATCATGGATGCCCAGCGTTACCTTGCCACTGAGACGATCATTTTCGGCATATTATTTATTGGCCTGCTTGGTCTTATCACCGACTATTTCTTCAAAATAACGGGCAATTTCCTTTTCTCATGGACCAAAGGACGATAAGAAATGTCTAAACCCATTGCTATCGACTCAGTCAGCAAGAGTTTTGCCACGAAAGAAGGATCTCTTCTGGTTCTCGACAAATTCAGCCTCAATGTCGCTCCTGGGGAATTTGTCAGCGTAATCGGTTCTTCCGGCTGCGGTAAATCCACTCTACTCAAAATTGTCGGCGGCCTGCTGCCGGCTACCAGCGGAACCATTACAGTTAACGATAATATCATTGACCGGCCCGGACTTGATCGCGGTTTTGTCTTTCAGTCCTATTCTCTATTTGAGTGGCTCACTGTAAAGAAAAACATCCTTTTTGCCCTGAAAAAGAGCAGACTTTCCGGAAAAGAAAAAGAGTCGCTGACCCTTCAATTCATTGAAGAAGTAGGCCTCAAAGGATTTGAGAATGCCTATCCTCAGGAACTCTCAGGAGGTATGAAGCAGCGGGTCGCCATTGCACGTGCACTGGTTTACAAACCGGAAATCCTGCTGATGGACGAACCTTTCGGCGCCCTTGATGCCCAGACACGTGGGATGATGCAGGAACTTCTGCTAAGAGTCTGGGAAAAACACAAAACCACTGTTCTTTTTATAACCCACGATGTGGAAGAGGCCATCCTGCTCTCTGACCGTGTCATCGTCATGTCGTCCCGTCCCGGACGAATCAAACTCGAACGCAGCGTTACTATCAGCCGTCCGAGAAATTACGAGACAACAACTTCGAATGATTTTGTCGCAATAAAGCGTGAACTGCTCGAATCGATCAGGCAGGAAACCATGCAAACACCGGGGCTGCTCTAATGTTTCCACAGGAAGTCCTTCAATCGACACCTCACTCACCGGGTGTTTACATGATGCTTGACGGCCGCTCGAAGGTGATCTATGTCGGCAAGGCAAAGGATCTTTTCAAACGGCTCTCCTCATACGCTCGTCACTCTGCTGCAGAACACAACAAGACGACGGTGATGCTCGAAAAAGTCAGCAAGGTTGATACAATCATCACCAACACTGAAAAGGAAGCGCTGATCCTCGAGGCATCGCTGATCAAAAAGCATAAACCGAAATACAACATCATTCTTCGAGATGATAAAAACTACCCGCTGATCAAAGTCACAGTTCATGAAGAATGGCCGAGAGTCTTTATGACCCGGCGCAGGAAAAAAGATGGTGCAAGATATTTCGGTCCCTATTCCTCATCAAGCGCCATGTGGTCGACATTGCGTCTGTTATCATCAGTTTTTCCTTTGCGAAAATGCAAGGGCAATGAGGTGAAACCGAGAAACCGCCCCTGTCTGAATTATCAGATGAAAAAATGCCTCGCCCCCTGCATGGGGTTGGCTGATAAACAAGAATATCAGAAACACGTCAGCAACGTGATCATGATTCTTGAAGGCCAGAACAGGACAATTATTGAAGAGCTTACAACGCAGATGGAAACCGCCGCCGGAGCGATGGAATTTGAAAAAGCAGCCACGATCCGCGATCAGATAAGTGCCATCAATAAGACTCTTGAAAAACAGTTGATCGTCTCTGATCATGCAAAAAATCAGGATATATTCGGTTTTCATCGCCAAGGCGCAGCTGTCGGCATTACTATCATGTTTATACGCAGCGGAGTGGTCAGCGGCTCGAGATCGTTTTTTCTCGAAGACCCCTACGGCGATAACGGCGCGATATTAGCCCAGGCCATCAACCAGTTTTATGACAATACAATCAACTTCCCGGCAAAAGAGATACTGCTTCCCTTTGAACCGGAATCCGCAGAGCTGCTTGCAGAAAAACTCTCCGATCTAATAGAAAGCAGAGTATCGCTGCTCGTTCCGCAAAGAGGCGATAAAGTCAAGCTTGCCCAGATGGCTGAACAGAATGCCCGCAACATCTTCGACGAGAAAGAAAAGCAGGATGCCTCATGGGCGACACTGTGCAGGAGCATGATCAAGAAGCTCCATTTCATTAAAACTCCAGAACGTATTGAATGCCTTGATATTTCAAATATATCAGGTAAACAGGCGGTGGGGTCACTGGTTTGTTTTTACCAGGGAGAACCTGAAAAGTCGCGTTTTCGTCATTACAAAATTCAGACTATAGACGGGCCGAACGATTACGGAATGATGGAAGAAATCCTGTACCGGCGTTTATCTCGAGGGCTAGAGGAAAACACCCTGCCCGACCTGTTCATCGTTGACGGCGGCAAAGGCCAGCTCAACATGGCCATGCGAGTTGCGCTTGAACTCGGCGTTGCAGATAAACTTGAATGGATCGGCATCGCTAAAGAAAGGCAGGATGAGGGCGAAAAACTTTATAAGCCAGGCAGGAAAAATCCCATTATCCTGCCTGCCCACGACCCGGTTCTTCTTTACATGATGCGTATCCGGGATGAATCCCATCGTTACGGCATCACCTTTCACCGAAAATTGAGAAACAAAAAGACACTCAGCTCAGAACTTGATACTATCACCGGCGTAGGGCAAGACCGCAAAAAGAAACTCCTTCGACACTTCGGCAGCCTTAAGGGTGTTAAAAGCGCCACTATCAAAGATCTCAGCGAAGTAAACGGCATCGGCCAGGAACTTGCCCAGCAGATTTTTATCCATTTTCATGGGGAGCAGGCGTAAATATGATCAAACCATATTTTTCAGGATTACGTACCGGCATGGTTCTTCAGTTGGCCATCGGCCCTCTCTTTCTGGTTATTCTATCGATTACCTTGAGCAGCCCGTTCACCAGCAGCATATCTGCAATTTTAGGGGTAACGCTGGTTGACTTCTGTTACATTGGTCTCGCTCTTGCCGGAATAGGCACACTTCTCCAGCGTAACAACATCAAACAGGGATTAACCCTTTTAAGTGCACTGGTTCTGCTCATTTTCGGTCTTCTTTTTATCCAGCAGGGCATCACCATGATTCCTGACCAATCCGTTCAGGTAACAGAGCGATGGACCGCCTTGTCGAGTTTTTCAACAACGGTTGTCATGACTGCATCAAGCCCGCTGACCATCATCTTTTTTACCTCAATTTTCTCTCTGAAAGCTGTTGAATACGGCTACAGCAGGAAAGAACTGATCTGGTTCGGCTTCGGCACCGGCTCGGCAACCTTGCTTTTCCTGACCCTGATTATGGCGGCAATATCGCTTTTCAGGCAGCAGCTACCGCCTCTTTTACTCGTTATCATGAATTGCGGAGCAGGACTTTTCATAGCTGTTTATGGAATTCGACAGCTTATCAGACATTTTTTTCCTCGAACGCAATAATCAATTCCATAATATCCGTAACTTATAATAATAGTTACTATTTTTAATTATACATTTTCGTTAAAACCGACTATAATATCCTTGGATATTTTGGGGGCACCTTAAACTTAAGAATAGGAGTATCCATGTTACCGGTAGTGTATAAGGACTTTATCAAAGCTATTGAGAATGCTGTTCCTAAAAACAACATCATAACCGATCCGTTGCGCGTCACCGTTTTCGGCACAGATGCAAGCTTCTACCGCCTTATTCCCAAAGTTGTCATCAACGTAGAAGATGAACAGGAAGTTCAGCTGATCATCAAAGAAGCAAACAAGAGGAATCTTCCGCTTACTTTCAGAGCTGCCGGAACAAGCCTTTCCGGTCAATCGATTACCGATTCCATCCTCGTTCGCCTTGGTCGCGGATGGTCAAACTACAAGATTTTTGATAACGCTGAAAAGATTCAGGTGCAGCCCGGAATGGTAGGCGGCCATGCCAATGTCCTGCTGGCAGAATTCAACAAAAAGATCGGCCCTGATCCGGCTTCCATCGACTGTGCCAAAGTTGGTGGTATTCTTGCCAACAATGCCAGCGGTATGTGCTGTGGAATTGAGCAGAACAGTTACCAAACTCTCGATTCCATGCGTATTATTTTCGCTGACGGAACCATTCTCGATACCTCAGACGACAAATCAAAAGCGGCCTTCAAAAGAACCCATCAGGATCTTCTTGATAAAATCACCGCTCTGCGCAACCAGGTGCTGGGTAATAAAGAGCTTGAGGAACGCATTCGCTATAAATTCAAGATCAAAAACACAACCGGCTACAGCCTCAACGCCCTGGTCGATTTTGCTGACCCCTTTGATATCATAACGCACCTGATGATCGGCTCCGAAGGTACTCTAGGCTTCATCTCCGATGCAGTTTATCGAACAGTTGTAGAACATCCGCACAAAGCCAGCGCACTGATTTTCTTTAAGGATATGTTCGACGCCTGCGCTGCAATCCCGCTTTTACGCGGAGATCTAGTAGTCGCTGCCGCAGAACTCATTGACCGTGCAGGTCTTGCCTCGGTTGAAGAAAAACCAGGTATGCCTGAATATCTCAAAACCCTGCCGCCGGGAACCACCGCTTTGCTTGTCGAAACCCGTGCCTCCGATGCAGAAACACTTGCCAAGCAGATAAACGCAATCTCCGCAGCACTGAATCATTTCGACACAGTGCACCCAATCAGTTTTACAGATATTGTCGAGGAGTATTCCAAATTCTGGTCAATCAGAAAAGGACTCTTTCCTGCCGTTGGCGCTGTGAGACAGATCGGCACAACAGTTATTATTGAAGATGTTGCCTTTCCTACCGAACATCTTGCCGAAGCTGCCCTTGATCTGCAGAAACTCTTTTCAAAATATCACTACCATGAAGCGCTTATCTTCGGCCATGCCCTTGAAGGCAATCTTCATTTTGTCTTCACCCAGGATTTCGGCAATCAGGAGGAAGTTCTCAGATACCGCAATTTCATGGCAGACGTCGTTGCCATGGTAGTCGATAAGTATGACGGCTCGCTAAAGGCAGAACACGGCACCGGCCGCAATATGGCTCCTTTTGTGGAAAAGGAATGGGGTGAAGCAGCATATCAGCTGATGAAAGATATAAAGGCTATCTTTGACCCGACTAACCTTCTCAATCCAGGCGTTATCCTCAATCAGGACGCAGAAGCGCATATCCGTAATCTCAAGGATCTGCCTGCTGCCCACAATATTGCGGACCGCTGTATAGAATGCGGTTTCTGTGAACCTATCTGTCCTTCAAAAGATTTAAGCTTTACACCTCGCCAGCGAATTGCTGGACGAAGGGAAATCAGCAGAAAGGCACTTCAGGGTGTTGATGCCAAAGCCTTGGACAAATTTACCAGACTCTATCAGTATCCTGGGATGGACACCTGTGCCGCTGACGGACTCTGTTCTACCAAATGCCCGGTTGGCATTGATACCGGCAAAATGGTCAAGGCCCTGCGTCAGGAAGCCAATGGTGAGCTTGCCGACAAGATAGCAGCCCTGGTTGCAGATACCTTCGGTACTGTCGCTAAAATCATCAACCATACTTTAAACGGTGTTGATCAGCTTCATAAGCTTACCGGGACCCAGTTCTTTCAGGCAGTTTGTGAAACCACCCGAAAGGTTTCTTTTGATACGATTCCACTCTGGAACAAAGAAATGCCAAGCGGGGTCAAGCCAATCAAAAAGCCTCTGGTTGATCACAACAATCCCAACAAAGTTGTCTATTTTCCCAGCTGTGCCAGCCGATGTATGAGTGGACCAGCACGTGAGGAGACAGAACGTGAGGATCTGCCGCAAAAAACCATGTCATTGCTGAAAAAGGCTGGTTACACCATCATCTTCCCGGATAATCTGGACGGGTTATGCTGCGGTCAGGCCTTTGAAAGTAAGGGATTTCTTGATATAGCTGACCGAAAATCATCCGAGCTCTCCGCTGCCCTGATGAAGGTCTCTGATAACGGCAACATCCCTATTCTCTGCGATACCAGTCCTTGTCTTTACAGGATGAAATCGACCGTTGATCCAAAACTCAAACTCCATGAGCCGATAGAGTTCGTTCTCCTGTATCTCATGGATAAACTCCATTTCACACAACAAGATGTGAAAGTAGCAATTCACCCGACCTGCAGCAGCAAAAAAATGGGCTTAGACAAAAAACTCGAGGAACTTGCCAGGAAATGTGCAAAAGAAGTGATTGTACCGCTCAATATCAACTGCTGCGGATTTGCCGGAGACCGTGGTTTCAATTTCCCGGAATTAAATAAGTCGGCCCTGAACGGCCTCAAAGAGCAGGTCAGTGATTGCGATGCAGGATATTCGACCAGCAAGACCTGTGAAGTCGGCCTCTCCCTGCATGGAGAAATTCCTTATCGATCTATCCTCTATCTCGTCGACGATGCGACAGAGCCTTTGAAAAATTAGCTTGCTGCCAGTTTATTTCAAAAGAAAAAAGCCGGTTATTTATGTAACCGGCTTTTTTTTGTTTCAATTACAATGTGATCTTGGTGCCGAGCACTTCAAGAAATTTGCGAATCCATGCCGGATGAGCCGGCCATGCTGGCGCAGTCACCAGATTACCGTCGACATGCGCGTCTGAGAACGTGTCATTATTGGCTGCCCAGGTGCCTCCTGCTCCGGTCACATCCGGACCGCAGGCAGGATAAGCAGAACAGGTCTTTCCTTCGACGACACCAGCTGTAACCAGTATTTGTGGGCCATGACAGACTGCAGCGATCGGTTTGTTCGCACCATTAAAATCCTGTACGAGTTTAATTACCTGAGGATTGAGACGCAGGTATTCAGGAGCACGACCGCCAGGAATAACAAGAGCATCAAAATCGGCTGCAGCAACAGCGTCAAAATCTCCGGTAATCATGAAATTATGACCCGGTTTCTCACTGTAGGTCTGATCTCCTTCAAAATCGTGAATCGCTGTTTTCACGACATCGCCTGGTTTCTTGCCGGGACAGACAGCAACAACATCATGACCGACCATAAGCAGCATCTGATAAGGCACCATAGCCTCATAATCTTCAACGAAGTCGCCTACTAACATCAGAATTTTTTTCTGTGCCATGAACTCTCTCCTTTTTGAATTGAAAAATAATTAGAATCGGGAGTTTGCATCCCAACATGCAAGATAATACCGACCAATCAACTTACAAGCTCTTATCTTGAGAGAAATTTTTTCCTGAAGTAGCAAGCTGATGGTTGAGATAAATTATCGACCAGCCGCTCTTCGGTTCCCACTTCTGTCTGGTATGAAACGGATACACTTTCCCCTTCAGATCAACAGCAAAAAGTGAGGTACCATATTGTCCCTGCTTTTGTTTATACGCCTCATAACCGAATACATCGGTTAGCTGGGTGGTATGAGTTTTCGCACCTTTTTCAATAAGGCCGAAAAGAAAAGCAAAAGTTGCCTCTTCACTAAACAGCCTGTTGCCCGCTGCCGAAAATTTTTCTCCGTTCTTCGAGGGCAATGAATAAATATTATCTTTGCCGAATTCCACCCTGTAGTGCATGGCTGAAGCAAGATTAATCGAATTGTGCTGAGCCAGAGCAAGCATCTTGCCTATTCCTACAAGATCCATATAGCGGTTTGACGGATCAGAGACCGGATTACCATAATATGTCGGCAATCCGCCTGTCTTCGCTTTTGAAATCTTTCCCCAGCCGGTATCAACCAGCAGAACTTTGACCCCTGCCTCGTGCAGAGCAGATGCAATTTCTCTGGCGACAATATTTGCCCCGATAATAAGAAATCCGTCAGGATCCGGTTCTGCCACGCCAAGCCACTTTGCAAGGGGCCTTGCTGTGACCGACTGCAGCAGTACGGTGCCGATGATTACCGCGAAGGTTAACGGCACCAGCATCTCAGCCCCTTCAAATCCCTGATTGGTCAACTGAATCGAAAAGAGCGTTGAAATAGCTGCCGCAACAATACCCTTTGGAGCGATCCAGGCGAGCAAATGCCTCTCAGGCATGGAAAGCTTTGAGCCGATAGTGGAGGCCATTGCATTTAACGGTCTCGCCACAAACTGAACGGCGGCAAAGACAATCACCACAGACCAGCCCAGTTGCTTTACCGCATCGATATCAAGGGCTGCTGTCAGCATCACAAAGAGAAGCGACACCAGCAGGATGCTCAAGTGCTCCTTGAATTCCAGGATGTCATCAAGATCAACATCCTTCATATTAGCAAGGAGAATACCCATGACTGTAACCGACACGAGACCGGAATCGGGCAATATCATGTTGGAAATGACAAAGATGGTAAAGACAACGCCAAGCACCGCAATGTTGTGAAGAAACTCCGGCAGCCAGCGATTTCTTAGAATAATGCCGAAAAGATAGCCAGCAACGGCTCCTATGATGCCGCTGATAACGAGCGTTATACCGAAAGCTGCAAGAGCTGAACCCGTTGAATGCTCGCCGCCTCCGGAAATTACAAATTCATAGATAAGGACAGCAAAGGTTGCACCGATCGGATCGATTACAATCCCTTCCCAGCGAAGAACACTGGCAACTGCAGAAGAAGGCCGGACAGTTCGCAGCATGGGTGCGATAACCGTCGGCCCGGTCACAACCGTAATCGCTGCAAACAGTGAAGATAACTCCCAACTGAGCCCTGCACCGTATCGGGCGGCAAGGGTCGTAACGCCCCAGGTGATAAGGAGACCGAAGGAGAGAAGATTTCGCACCACCGACTGCAGACCGATGATTTGACGGAATTTAAGCGTGATGCTTCCTTCAAACAGAATAATGGCAACCGACAGAGACACAAAGGGATAAAAAATATCACCAAGTAATTGTTCCGGATGCAGCAGGCCTGAAACAGGCCCTGCCAACATACCTGCACAGAGAAGAAAAATGATTGCAGGAAGACGTACACGCCATGCCAGCCACTGACAAAAGCCGCACACCAGAACCATCGAGGCAAATAGAATAAGTGGATCTAAAGTCATATAAAAGAGTATCTTTCTTTCTGTTTATGTATTGTCAAAACAAGCGGAAATGTAGCCGTGCAAAGCGATTACAGCCGTGTCAACCTTGAGTATTCGTTCACCGATGGTGCAGATTGAAAAATTGCATTTTCTGAATTTATCGAGTTCGTAATCCACCCAGCCCCCCTCCGGACCAACTGCCAGAACCAGCCGTTCAGCAGAGGAATCAATACATCGTGCAAGAACATGTTCTCCAGAAGGGTCTGCGACCAGACAATGGGAATAGCGTGCAAGCCTTTCAGGCAGGAAATCTTCAATAAATGGTTTAAACCGGTCGTGAAAACTGATGGTCGGCAATCGGGTATCAACACATTGCTCAAGCCCGGTAATCAGGTGCTTACGATACTCTTCTTCCATCAGCAGCGTAGACTCCCAGAAACTCTTTTCTACTCTGTTGGCATTGATAAGATAAAGATGTCCTATGCCTAAGGAAGTCACCTGGCTCAATATGCGCTTGAGCATAATCGGCCGCGGCAAAGCCAGAATAAGATCAATCCTGGGTTCTGGCTGCGGCTGATCATGGATATTCAGTTTGAGGATCACGCGGTGCGGAAACTTCTTCCTGATGGATATAATTCGCCCTTCTCCACGAAGTCCATCAACCACACCAACCTTTAGTACATCCCCTTCCTCGCTCCGAAGAATTTTTACTATATGGCTTGCACGATGATCTTCCAGGACGACTTCATCACCGTTAAGCTCTTGGTTTTCAATTAAAATTATATTCATTAATGCCAATAACCAGTTCTTGCTGTATTTCTATCAATTATGGTAGACTCGTCCCACTTTCTGGAGAAACAATGATAATTCTTTACAATATATTACAGCTGAGTGCTTTAGCAATCTTGTGGCCCTTTCTGCTGCTCTATTGCCTGACCATACCCAAATATCGTGTCAAGCTAGGCGGCCAGACGGGACTGAACACCAGCTTTCCGCCAGCCAGAAAAGCAGGCTGCAAAAGAGTGTGGATTCACGCCCTTTCTGTTGGAGAGGTAACTTCCGCGTTGCCGCTTGTGCGGGAAATCCGCAGACAGATGCCCGATACTGAGATCTGTTTTTCCGCCAATACAACTTCCGGCCGAAAGATCGCCCACAGACTGCTTGATGATATGGTAGATTATTTTCTCTTTTCTCCCATCGATGTCTGGCCGGTTGTCTCCTATTTTCAATACAAGATTAAGCCCGATCTCTATATTCAGGTCGAGACAGATTTCTGGCCGAATCAGCTGGCCGAGCTGAAAAGAAGAAGAATTCCCTCTATCCTCGTAAACGGAAGGATATCCGCCAAATCTTTCAACAGTTACAGTCGTTTTTCCTTTTTCTTCGAGCCGCTGTTCAAGAGTTTTCACACCTTATGCATGCAGCGGGAAACAGACAGACAGCGCATGATCAGTCTTGGTGTTCCCCCGGAAAAGGTATTGACTCTCGGTAATCTTAAATACGATGTACTGGCTGAAAATGACCATAGCTGGACCAAACCGGCACCCTTTATCAACGATCACCAGGAACAACTCATCTGGGTTGCAGGTTCAACCCATAGCGGGGAAGAAGAAATACTCTTCACAACCTTCAGGCAACTGATCACCCGATTTCCTTCTCTTAAACTCATCCTTGCCCCAAGAAATATCGAACGGGCTGAAGCCCTCGTCACTCTTGCTGCACAGTTCGGCTTCAAAGCGATATTACGTTCATCGGGCCAACCGGCATCAACCAATGTACTTATTCTCGACACCTTGGGGGAACTGGTTGATATGTACAGTCTTGCCGTTGTTGCCTTCGTCGGGGGAAGCCTTGTTAAACTGGGCGGGCATAACCCCATCGAACCGGCAAGTCAGGGCGCAGTCACTCTGTTCGGTTCTCACATGGATGATTTTTCAGAGATCTCAGCAGCAATGATCTCAGCAAAAGCCGCACTTCAGGTAAAAGACGGGCAGGAACTCACCGAATGTATCCTCTCACTCCTTGCCGATGACCAGATGCATAAAACTTTTTCCAGCAATGCTTTTACATTTATTTCCTCTCAGCATGGTGTTGTCGACAAACATATCCAACTGATCAGGAACTTGCTTTGAATAGTTTGAGGGCGTTTCTCGATCAACAACTGCTTTTCTGCGTTACCCTCTTCTACATTTTCGGCCTGCTTCTGATCAATTTTTCCGCATCTCTTCCAACCGTTGAATATATCTGTTTTTTTGTGCTGACAGCTGCAAGCCTTGTGTTTTTTGCTGTCAGACGAAACAACCTTGCCAGAGTTTTCCTCTGTCTGAGTTTTTTCTTTGCCGGAATCATCTCCGCTCATCAATCAGGAAAAATCCCGGATTCGAAAAACCATATTTACACGATCAGCAGCAAGAACAGTGACATTGTTCTGATCGGGGTGCTAAACAGCATGGTAGAAAAATATGAAGACCATGCGCAGCTCGTCGTCTTAACCAATCAATACCGTACTCCTCTACATGAAAATTTCATCCCGGCAACTGGCAAGATAATTCTTCGGGTACAGGGCAGATGGGACAAAGATCTGCTTCCGGGTGATACAGTTATTGCCAGGGCGAAGGTATCGCATCCGGAACCGGCTTCAACCGAAGGTGGATTTGACTACAAAAACTATCTTTCCAGGAAAAATATCTGGGCGCAAGGTTACCTGCGCTCCCAGGTACTGATCGAACACCTTGAGACGCCTCTGATCCCTTTTCAACAACTCCGGTATCTGCCCGAACGTATCAGGGCAAGACTGGCCGACTATGTCAGTAAACAGATAAACGGCAGTGACGGGGGACTTTATCTGGCCCTGCTCTTTGGAACAAAGACCTTAGTCGATAAAGAAACTATAGACCATTTCCAGGAAACCGGCGTGATGCACGTCCTGACTATCAGCGGGCTCCATATTTCCATCTTCGGCGTCATGCTTTATACAATCTTTTATTTTATGCTCAGCCGCTCGGAATGGTTGATGCTCCGCACTAATATACGTAAGCTTGCGGCCCTGCTCAGTGTGATTCCTCTGATTATTTATTCTCTCCTGGCTGGCGGCAATACCCCGGTAATACGTGCCCTATTCATGGCATTAGTTGTCATTTTGGCCCTGATCACCGATCGCAGAAAATCATTGCTCCCACTAATCAGTTTTGCAGCATTTTTCATCTTACTGATCCAACCGGCATCACTATACACCGCGTCCTTTCAACTTTCTTTTGCTGCAGTGATTGCGATTCTGTGCGGCAAAGAGATGCTCCAGCCATTGTTAAAGACCAGTGATTCAACGCCCCTTAACATTCTCAATCGCCTTACCGCCGGCCTTGTCGTTTCACTGCTGGCAACCATTGGTGTCGCACCTCTTCTGCTTTTTCATTTCAACCATATCTCCCTCATAGGTCCCCTGACCAATCTCATAGTGGAACCTCTTATCTGCCTATGGGGACTCCCATTTGGTTTTGCGGCACTGTTATCTGCCCCCTTTTCTTCAACAATGGCGGAAATCCTGCTTCAAATCGGCAATATAGGACTGCATGCCGCCTTGATATTCACAAAATGGCTTTACACTTTGCCATTTTCAATTTCTCTCTGGCTTCCAGCGCCGCCTGCCGTTCTTCTTATTGTCTATTATTTTATACTCTTTTTACTGCTGCAGCAAAAATTCCTGAAACGAAGATCGAAAGTTGTTCTTTTTTCCTTCTGTTCTGTTCTCATTATCGGATACTACATGCTGATGACACCGATTCATGAACACGGCAAGACGGAAATAACCTGTTTTTCAGTAGGTCAGGGCAGTTCGAGTCTTATTGTAACCCCTTCTGGAAAAACGATCCTTATAGACGGCGGATCCGGTTACTCACCCGGCTATAACATCGGCGAAACAGTGTTACGGCCATATCTTTTCACAAAGCATATTCGTTCACTGGACCACCTGATCATAACCCATCCGGACAGCGACCATTACAATGGCCTCGATTTCATCATCCGGCACTTTTCTCCACGCCATATCTGGATAAGCAGCATTCCCTCAAAACTGTCCAGCTACACCAACCTGATCAGCCATGCTCATCAACACGATATTCCAGTAGCAACACCTAAAAAAGGTAACTTCATTTCCTATAACGGAAAGATCAGATTCGACAATTTCACAGAAGAAGACTGTTCATATGAAGGAGATAACGATTGCGGACTTGTTGTCCGATATCAGCATGAAAAATTTTCGATGTTGTTTCCAGCAGATATAACAGAGGAACGGGAAAAGATCGTAGCAGGCAGAGAGAATATTCAATCAACCGTATTGCTTGCTCCTCATCATGGATCAAAATCAAGCAGCAGTTCTGCTTTTCTCAAAAAAGTTCGGCCTGAAGAGATTATTATCTCTTCAGGCCGTTCAAAATACTTTCCTGAGCAGTCGGTGCTGAAACGTTACCACAGTCTCAATATCAGATATAACCTCACCCGTGAAAACGGATCAATCACCCTTGAGTCCGATGGCCACAAGTATCTCATGAACCCGACCCTCAAGGGAGATATTCTTACACCTCAGTAAAATCAGCCGGTGCAGTTTTCATATACTTGAGGAACTTTGATTTTTCGACTGCATTTGAATACGCATCATCCGGGTTGATCATTTTCTTCTCAAGGAATTGCAGAATTGCATCATCAAGAGTCTGCATACCGTATTTCTTTCCAGTCTGCATTGCAGAAAGAATCTGGTAGGTTTTTCCTTCACGAATCAGGTTACGAACTGCCGGAGTGGCGATCAGAATTTCAAGAGCAGCACACCTGCCTTTCACGTCCGACCGTTTAAAAAGGGTCTGGGAAACAACGGCGCGAAGTGCATCGGCAAGAGTTGATCGAACCTGGCCCTGCTGGTTGGCTGGAAAAATTTCAATAACCCTGTCCACCGTTTTCATAGCATTGATCGTATGCAGTGTCCCGAAGACAAGGTGACCGGTCATAGCGGCTTCCATGGCAAGAGCAACAGTTTCAAGATCGCGCATCTCACCGACCATAATAATATCCGGGTCTTCACGGAGGGCTCCGCGAAGAGCGGCCGAGAATCCTTTGGTATGGGTGCCGACCTCACGATGGTTGATGATGCACTTCTGGGAACGGTGAACAAATTCTATAGGATCCTCGATGGTAAGAATATGATCTTTCCTGGTCTTATTGGCCTCATCAACAATGGCGGCAAGTGTAGTTGATTTACCTGAACCGGTAGGGCCGGTTACCAGAACCAAACCTTTAGGCAGATGGGCAAGTCGGGATATTACCTTGGGAAGCCCAAGCTGCTCGCAGGTCATGATTTCGCTGGGAATCTCTCGAAAAACAGCCCCAACACCGTATTTCTGCATAAAATAGTTGCAACGGTATCTGGCAAGGCCGGGTATTTCGTAACCAAAGTCGATATCACCGGTTTCCTCAAAAATTTTGATCTTGTCTTCCGGGCAGATCTCGTAGAGCATAGCACGAAGCTCATCGTTGGTCATCTTCTTGAATTTAACACGCTCCATGTCACCACGGATACGCAGAATCGGCTGCTGCTCTGCAACCATGTGCAGATCCGAAGCACCTTCATCATTCATTAACTTAAAAAATGCATCTATTTGTGCCATCTGATTCCTCCGCTTATTTTAGCAACACGAGAACCGCCATGAGTAATTAACCTACTATTAGAAGACAACCGTTTTCTTCAGATGATGGACTACTGCTTCCGGATCATCCATAATTTCAATCAGTTCAAGGTCATCTTCAGAAATATTTCCAGCTGCAAGCATTGTATCTTTAATCCAGTTAACAAGTCCACCCCAAAATTTACTGCCGAACAGAACTATGGGAAACGGCCTGATACGCTCGGTCTGAATAAGGGTCAGAGACTCAAACAGCTCATCCATTGACCCAAAGCCGCCGGGCATACAGATGAAGGCTGTCGAATACTTCATGAACATTACCTTTCTAACAAAAAAGTATTTAAAATCAAGAGGTAAACTAATGTATGGATTCAAATGCTGCTCATGCGGCAAATCAATATTCAAGCCAACGGAAATTCCGCCTGCTTCAAAAGCTCCTTTATTAGCTGCTTCCATGCAACCCGGGCCGCCGCCGGTAATAACACCAAAACCTTCTCCAACCAATCCGGCAGCGATCTCTTCAGCCATTTTATACTCAGGGGCATCCGGTTTTGTCCGGGCTGACCCGTAGATAGTTACCATTGGCCGGTCTACAGCTGACATGGCATCAAATCCGTCAACAAATTCGGCCATAATGCGAAACATCCGCCACGAATCGCCAACCACAGTGTTATCAAGACAATATTTTGATTCTTTTATTACTCTTCCCATATTATATATAGCCCTTATCAAGATTTAACGATGCGTCGCATCTAGTTTTTTACACATTTTCTTTGCCAGTAGAGTTTTCTTCCGCTATTGCCGATGATGTCATAATATTGAACCATCAACTCTGCTGCCTGATCATATAGTTTTTTATTCCGGATCAACAGACGCAGATTCTCACTGGCATCATCGAGCTTGTTGCAACCCAGTTGAACTCTTGTGAGACGAAGCAGAAAACCTATGTTTTGAGGTTCCAGCTCAACACTCTTACTGCAGAAACTAAGCGCAATATCATTCCCCTGGCCATTCAGATAATACTGTTCGCCCAGAACACTGAGGGCTTCAGCATCAAACTGATTAACCTGCAAAGCCCGCTGCAACATCTTCTCTCCCTTTTTATACTGCCCGATCCCGCATAATGCGATCCCTGTCAACCTGTATAACTGGCCGACACGGCTTGATTTCTCTAGATCTTCGGAAGAATCTTTCAAATAGCGCAACCCACTCTTATAATTCTGATACTCACAATGAAGACGGCCGAGTGTAAAGCGCAACTCTTCCAGAATTTCTTCTCCCTCATCACTCGTATATGCTTTTATTGCTTGTTCAAAGTAGTGTAAAGCCCGGTCATTTTTTCCTTGATGTTCAGCAACCAGACCGCAGTTATACAAAGCCATAAAATTCTCTGTATCAAGCTCAAGCACCTTTTTGAAACATTGTTTTGCCTTATTGAACTGGTTCAGGAAAATATAGGCAACACCAAGACTATTGAGCAGGTTAATATTATCAGGAGAACAATCCAGACCATTTTTATATTCACAAACAGCCATCTTCAGATCGCCTTCGGCATAATAAATGTCACCGCTCACATTTAAACTGAGGGCATCAAAGACGACTATCGAACCGGCACCGAAAAACTCCCCATGGGCACACGCCTTTCGACTGTTCATAATGACATCTGAACGACTGAACTTGCAGAAAGGATACACCCCGATACCCGCAGAAAATTGAGGTTCACTCTTTTTATGCAGTACTGAAAATTGCAAAAGAATCTGTTCTACGGCTTCTACGGCTTTATCGCCGTCAGCCTGCTCAAGAAAGAGATACAGACAAATCTCCTTCGACTTCGTTATAGAATACCCGTTGTCATCAAGAAAAGCCTGCAGCTGTTCAAGGGTTGAAGAACTGCAGGGAATAAAGCGCACCAGGCTGAACCGCTCTGTATTTCGCCACGCTTTTCTAAAATAGGTAAACAGCGATTCATCCGGCCGTTTGAGTAGATAATGGTCGGGATATGCCAAAGACTCATAACTGCAAAATGAAAATGGCCCTCTTAGGGTAGCGGCCTCCAAGGCATTCCATGCATCGTCGAGTACCCTTGTTCGAAAAACACCCGCCCTGTCACCTTTTACAAGAAGTTCTCCCCTGCAGTAGCCGATATGAACATGGGAAAATCGTTCTTTTTTCAGATAGTGAATAAGCGACATACTTATTCTGCTTAAAAACTTATCATCGGACTGGACCGGGACAAATGCAAAGACGCATTGTCCGAGATGATGAAGTGGAGTCGATGCCGGAAGATAATTTTCCAGTAATGCTGCGGCACGTCTGACATGCGAAATTGCATAAAGCTGTTTCACACCTTTTGGAGGAAGACTGACCAGAACCATTCCGGCATGAGAAGATTCCGAGATTCCTTCTAAAAGATAATGCAGATTGCAGCTGTTAAACAATCCTGTCTCCATATCGACCCGTGCCTGTTTGAGCAAGGTAAATTCGGCAGCCAGACTGCTCCTGATTTCAGTAAGCCAGTCATCACCAAACCGGCGCACAACATGAGGATCAATCTTGTCAACCAGTACCAGGATATGTTTTTCACCAGCAACCGGAAGCGAAAACAACAGACAGTCATAATAACTGACAGCCAGATCATCCAATACAGACTGCGCATCAATGATACTGAGAAGAGCCGCAGCTTTTTCTTTGTCAGCAACCATACTCAGCAGAGCCTGGCTGTTATCAAGAAAAAAGACATTGCCGGCAGTTGGTATTTTCGCAAGCACCAACTCGGCAAATGACTTTGAAAAACGAACAAAGTCAATAGACTGCAGATAAGGCTGAACAAAAGCAAAAGGAAACTTCGTCATCTATTCAAACATCCCCACCAGAAGATCTGCAACGTCCTTAATTTCATGCTCACGAATAGTACGCATATCAAGAAGATACTTTTCTTCTTCAATTCGACCAATCACAGGACAACTAAGAGCACGAAGCTTACGCTCCAGCTCACTGAGCTTTATCTTTTTGGGCGCAAGATGAATAGCCCAGCTGGAAAGACCATGTTCAGGCATTGCTCCGCCACCAACTCTGGAATAGGTAGGGACCAGATCACAATCACACCATTCTGCAATTTTACTCTTAATTCTTCGCAGCAGACGTTGAGCCCGCTTCTTAATAGAGTCGCTATCCTCTGTAAGCATTGCAAGAGTCGGGACATTTTTTAGAGCCTTCTCCATGTCATAATACTCACGCAAAACAACCTCCAGAGAAGAGAGGGTAAATTTATCTATTCGCAGCGCTCGATTGAGCTGGTTTTTCTTAATCTGCTCGATAACCTTCTTTTTACCGACGATTATGCCTGCCTGAGGCCCACCAAGAAGCTTATCCCCGCTGAAAGTGATAACATCAACTCCAGCTTTGACCAGTTCCTGCACAGTTGGTTCTTTTGGCAAACCATAGGCTGAAAGGTCTATAAGAGAACCACTACCAAGATCTTCCATTACCGGCAAACCATGTTTCGTACCTAGTATTACCAGTTCTTCAGCCGAAATTTCAGAGGTAAATCCAATGATGCGGAAGTTAGAGGTGTGAACCTTAAGCAGTAGAGCTGTTTCTTCAGTTATCGCATTTTCATAATCCCTAAGATGGGTTCGATTCGTTGCCCCCACTTCAACAAGAGTTGCACCACTCTTTTTCATTACTTCAGGTATACGGAACGAGCCTCCGATTTCAACCAACTGCCCACGTGAAACGATAACCTCTTTCCCGTTTGCCACGGTATCAAGTGAGAGTAAAACAGCGGCAGCATTGTTATTAACGACAAGCGCTGCCTCAGCACCGGTGAGTTCACATATAATATCCTCGACCAGACTGTAACGGCTGCCTCGTTTGCCCGTCTGCAGATTGAACTCCAGATTGGAATAGTAGAATCCAGCCTGGGTTAATGCCTGCATGGCCTCTGTCGATAACAGTGAACGACCAAGGTTTGTATGTACTACAACCCCGGTACCGTTGATCATCCTGGTCAGATGCGGTGACATCTTCTTTTTTATCCGGTTAATGTAAAGCTGCTGCCATTCCTGAACATCTTTAAGGGCTCCAACAATTGTATCATCAAGGATGCCTTGCCGCTCTTCGTCTATCACTTCCTGAACGGCACGCTTGATTACCTTCTGCGGCACATTATCATCAACCATATCTAATATGGAGTGAATAGCTTCATCAACTTTTGGTAAGGCCTTAAGCAATTGTTTCTTATCAGACATCGTTATCCTGTTATTTGAGATAGATATGTTAAATATTGAGCTCATCACATTCCTCTATCTATATAGTATGTTATAAAACATATGTCACATTGAAGTTTCCTTATCGCCTATTTTTAACAGCTTAAAAAAAAACCCTCCTAAAAAAATAAAAAAATCTATAAAGGGTAGAATTCTATATTGACACAACAGAGGCAATCAGGTAATTTGCCGCCTCCTTGAGGCAAGGCTGTCTCAGCCGGCACGACGCCGCGGTCTGAACAGTAGCTGTTTTTGAGGAAGAAGAAAAAAGCAGCAGAGCAGTAAAAAACAGGTTGACGAACACTTGGTGATCAAGTAGAGTCGGTCGGCCTTCAGGGCAGCATGCGACAGACTTCGCGTCTACAACAAAATGCACTGAAGATAAAATAAGCTGTTGACATAATCTGAAGGATTGATTAGATTAAACAGCTCCCGCGGATGACTTTTCCGCCGTTTGACCTTCGTAGTTAAACGTAAAACGATCCTTGAAAACTGAATAACAACAATACAGCAAACGGGCCCTAACGAGACTTTTTTAATAAGTTAGTCTCAGGGCAAGTTTTCGTAATTCTAAATTATGTAAACGAGCTTTTATATAAAATATATAAAAAGAAACTTAGGTTTTATTATATAAAAAGGTGTCGAAAGACACTTAGGATATCAAACTGGAGAGTTTGATCCTGGCTCAGAACGAACGCTGGCGGCGTGCTTAACACATGCAAGTCGAACGCGAAAGGTTCTTTCGGGAACCGAGTAGAGTGGCGCACGGGTGAGTAACGCGTAAGTAATCT
>QKIH01000108.1 GCA_003249645.1 Desulfobulbaceae bacterium
AAAATACCGTGCTCTTCGCAACCAGGTATTTGAATTTCTCGATGTCTCCGATTTTTCTGCCATATCTGGCCTATTTTATGACTCTGAAACAAAGGAGAAAAAAAGCCGCCGAGCCTGTGCCCTTTTAGGCAATATGTTTGCAATTGAAGGAAAAGAAAGGGAAATCATGCGCAGTGTCAAGGAATATGCCCGCACAGCAGATGCCGTGATAAACTCATTAAAAAGCAAGATTCTGGCACCATACTCGTCACATATCGCCATCACCAACGAAATTGAAATCACTTCAGATCCTGTTGAATTGCTGCTCATCATGTTCAACAACCGGTACCATAAAAAAGCACGATTTGAGGCAAGAAGAAAACTGGTGCTGATGAACCTGGCCGCATCCATCGACCAGAGAGAAAGGGAAACAGGCATAGAGAAGAAATTTTCCGATTTCCACAGCTTCCTCAATAACTATGTGTGGAGTAAATCCCTGAAAATCGGCGAGCACCAGATTGTCTACCTTCTCTCGGAACATGATGAAAAGGATTTCAGCTGCAAGAACGTTACTGCAATAGATAGAGGTGAAGCCGCCCAGGTGGAAAGGAAGCCTGGCAATAAGCTGACACTCATTAAGCGGCGTCAGTTTACCTACAACAATCAGGAAAGACCTATCTATGTATCCGTAAGGAAAAAGCCGCCCGAGGCAAAAGTTCTCAAGCTGCTGAGAAAGAATGAAAAAAATCCTGCGGTGGCAGTTGATGATGAACTCGGTCTTATGGCTGTGCTGAATTCTGTGGCGGACATCAAGCTTTTTCAAAAACACCTTACCCAAAGTGCCGCAAAAGCAGATTCCTTCATGGTCCTTGAGGATGTCTCCGATTCACTCACAGGCATGGAGTATAAATCAAGATCCATAGGCAGTTCTGCAAAGACGCCCATGCTTAAATTTTTTGCCCGGCTTGGCGGGATGCGGGTGGAATTTATCATCCATACCAACAAAAGCTGGCTGAATTACATGTATCAGCAGGATGTGGCACATGACGAATATGAGGTAAAACGCTTCTTTGATTCCGGCGTTGCCGAGCTGCTCTTCCCAAGTGATATCTTTCACCTGGACCTGGATGTAATCCGCAACACCATGATTGAACTTTTCAGAAAACAGATTGAGAGGATGTAAAGGTTCTGAATTTTCTCATACCTTTAAAACAACAAGAGGCGGTCTGCAGGCAGACCGCCCCTTGTCACTAAAGAAACCGGATATATCAGCTGAAACAGTTCTTTAACACGTCATCAAATGTTGCGACAAACTGCGCTGAGATACCGTTTTTAATGTGATCAGGCAGCAGTTCAAAGTCTTCCTTGTTCTCTTTTGGCAAGAGGACCCGTTTCACTTTTGCCCTGGTTGCAGCAATAATCTTTTCTTTTACTCCACCGATCGGCATGACGAGCCCTGACAAGGTCAGCTCTCCTGTCATGGCAATAATCTCCTTCATCGGTTGTCCTGTTGCCAGAGAATAAAGGGCACAGGCCATGGTGATTCCCGCTGACGGACCGTCTTTCGGGGTCGCTCCGGCCGGCACATGCAGATGAATCATATGGGTTTTAAAGAAATCGACCGCAGCATCATTTTCGCTCAAAATTGAACGGGCATAGGAATAGGCAATCTCCGATGATTCAATCATAACCTTTCCAAGCTGCCCGGTCTGTTTGAATCCTGGGGATCCGGTCCTTACAGCAATAGCCTCAATATGCAGGGTTGCTCCTCCCATTGAGGTGTAGGCAAGGCCGGTAATCACACCTATACGCGGTTTTTTGAAGGCCTGATCTTCAGAAAACATCTTTTTGCCCAGCAAATCTGTGAGCTGTTCCTTCTTGATTTTGACCGTCGCATCCGGATCAGCTACAATTTCTGTGGTCGCCTTTCTGATAATCTTCTTCAGACAGTTTTCCAGTCCTCGAACACCAGCCTCCCTGGCATAGCCGTCAATAATGGCATTTACCACGGGTTTTGGAATCGAAATCTGCTTACTGGTCAGTCCATGGGCCTTAAGCTGCTTCGGCATCAGGTGCCTTCT
>QKIH01000084.1 GCA_003249645.1 Desulfobulbaceae bacterium
TACCATCCATGGGGCTCAGGACACCGTGAAGAATATGATAATGGCCAAAAAAACTTGATGTTTTTTCTATGGCTACCAAATCTCCTGGTTGTTCAACCACGCAGACAAGAGATCCGTCCCGTTTCGGGTTCCCGCATATACCGCATGGGTCCGATTCGGAGAATGTAAAACAGCAACTGCAAAGCTGGATGGAATCATGCAGCTCGTTTAATGCCCTGGCCAATTCTATTGCCTGATGAGCAGGTTTACGCAGAATGTTCAGTGCCAGTCTGGTTGCTGTTTTCTTGCCTATGCCGGGCAGGTCGCTAAGTGCGTCAATCAGCCGTTCAAGGGCTGGAGGGAGAATCTGCATGATTAAAACATATTGGATAGCCCGGGGATCTTCATGCCTCCGGTGAGGTGGCCCATTTCCTGGTTGGCCAGTTCTTTTGCTTTTCTGAGAGCGTCATTGGTGGCTGCTACAAATAGATCCTGCAGCATTTCGGCTTCATCTGGAGTAAGAAGCTCCTTCTCGATCTTTGCGCCGAGAACTTCCCCTTTTCCATTAACTGTAACGGTCACCATTCCGCCGCCGGCTGAACCGGTAATTTGCTTGGCAGCAAGATCCTCTTGGATTTTAGACATTTTCTGCTGCATTTCCTGAGCCTGTTTAATGATGCTGCTCATATCCATCTTCGTACTTACCTCGTATGTTTTTGTTCTATCTGCTGCGCGGTCCGATCCTGATTTCTCCTATCTGACCGCTGAAAGTTTCAAGGGTACGGATAACGAGCGGGTCGGTTGCGAGTTTCTGCCGTTTCTTGTGGGGACTCTCCTCCCCATCGGCAAGATCATCACTGCTTAAATCAGGGCTAATGATCCGTACTTTTAGTTCTTTTTGGAAAAAATCAAGGACGAACTCGGTCAGCGCATTGTGGTTTTCTTTCTCTTTGAGCTGTGCACAGTTGAAATGGTCGTCGTATTCAAGGCGCAGCTCATTGTCTTGTTCCTTGATTCTGTCGGCCCGCTGCAAGACTTGGCTCATCCAGAGTTTACGTTCTTTTACGTATTTAATGAACTCCATCCAGTGTGCTCTGACTGGTTTGGTTTTACCGGGTTCCGTTTCGGGTTCCGGGTTTGTCGTTTTTTTTAGTTCCTTTTGAGGGGGATCTGGAATTGACGATTTCTCTGGAGGTGGTGACGAAATGAGCTGTGCCGGATGAAGTTCTTCAGGAGGGGGAGGTTCTTCCCATGATCTGTCAGCCGGTATAGATGGGGCCTCGGCATGCTGTTCCTTAGGTGCAGCTGAAGAAGGGGGTGCAGAAGTGATATACGGTTTGTCCTGGATTAGTGCTTCAATCTCTTCCTGTTTAATTTTGCTGTCAGTTACGAGATTGGTCTTTTTTTTTTCTTCGACTGAGTCTTCAGTTGCTGGCCGGTTGCCAAGGGCTGGATTTACCTCGATCCCCGGATTCTTTTCAAGGAGCTGATCTATTTTGTCTATCAATACCGGTATTGAAGTGATATTGCCTGCTTCAATGATTTTAAGAAAAGTGGTCTCAAGGCTCAGGCGCGGCTGGCTTGAGTAGCGTATTTCTTCAAGTCCTTTCAGTAGAAGATTGAGCTTGGCATGAATCGTTTCTGCAGAATGTTTAGCGGCAAGTTCCATGAACGACTGTCTTTCGAGTTCAGCAAGATTGATCAGGTTCTCACATCCCTGTATCTTGCAAAGCTGCAGGATACGAAAAGATTCGAGCAGGTCACTGGTAAATCTTCTTATATCGGTACCGACTGTAAAGATCTCACTTAAGGCAGTTAGTGCTTTGGCCCGGTTTCCGGCAAGGAGGGCTTCAGCGATGGAAAGGACCAGGTCGCGATTGACAAGTCCCAGTACTTCAACCGCGTCGTGAAGGGTGATGTGGTTTTCGCCGTAGGAAAAGATCTGGTCAAGCAGGCTCAGTCCGTCTCGAACACTGCCATCCGCCTCGCTAACCACCTGAAGCAGGGCATCATCATCGATGTTGACACCTTCAGTTTCTGCAAGCTTTTTAAAATGGGTGAAAAGTTCGTCGGTTGA
>QKIH01000005.1 GCA_003249645.1 Desulfobulbaceae bacterium
GTTGCAAATGTTTGCCATCACCGATCACGGTCCGGCAATGCCGGACAGTCCGCACGAATGGCACTTCGGCAATATGCGTGTCATTCCACGGGTTATCGAAGGCGTATGCATCCTGCGCGGCATAGAAGCCAACATCCTTGCAACGGACGGCTCACTCGATCTGCCTCCCTACCCGGGTCTGCTTGATCTTGTTATAGCCAGTTTCCATACCCCTGTAATTACGCCGACAACCAGGGCAGATCACACCAGGGCGTTGATCAACACCATCAAATCCGGAAATTGCCATATCATTGGCCACCCCGGGAATCCAGCCTACCCTATAGACGTGGACGAGGTTATTCTGGCTGCGAAAGACCATAATGTTGTCCTGGAAATTAATAATTCGTCCTTTTCGCTTTCAAGACAGGGAAGTTCGGAAAACTGCCACTACATTCTGGAAAGGGTCGCCCATCATGGATGGAAAGTCAGCTTCGGCAGTGATGCACATTTTTCTTCTCATCTCGGCGAGTTTTCAAGCTGCATTGCCATGGCTGAAAAAATAGGCTTTTCCAGAGACAACATTATTTCAGCAAGTCCGGAAAGCCTTCTTGCCTTTCTGGCAGAACACGGCATAAAGCTGCACAACGAATTTCTCCCTGCTATTCCCATGGCCAGCTGAAAAAAAATGGCGCTTATCAATCTGGACGCCGTTTTTCAAGAATGCTTACGATATATGAGAACCTGCCCTGCTAACAGCGGGGTGGAGCTTATGTCATATAAACGAAACAGAACAATTGCTGTCACAAGTCTTGGCAATGATACTTTTATTCTCTTAGAAACAGGCTACATCGAAGGTGAAAGCGAACTTGCCTTCAATGAACTGCAGAAAGAGTTGAAAAAGGCTATGAAGCGCGAATTTCCCCGCAGCAGGAAAGTACGGCTGGTTAAATTTGATGATCCGGCCCAACTGACACGGCTCCATCAAAAAATTTAGAACATGCTCATTATCAAGTGCTCGGCATGCAAACAAAAATTATGGCGATATGATAAAATCGGCCAGGGAGAGGTGTTGCGCTGCCATAAAGACCGTATAACGAAGATGTTTCAATCCATCGTCGAGGGCCACAAAATTTACTGCAGCTGCGGCAAGGAAATCGGCATCGACAAGGGACCCTACTATAAAATGATCGCCAAAGCGTTCACCTATCGGGGCACAAAACGCAATTAGATTGATAAAATCCTGTTGATTTTTATTAAAAAGTTAATACCCTCACCGGAACCGGACAATAGCCTGAAAAAGGAGATCATTGTGAAAAAGTTCTGTTATTTTTGTGCGTTATTTTTAACCATTTTTGCAGCAGGTTTCGCTTCTGCTGCACCGATTGATATCTACGTTTCTATTTTGCCGCAAAAATGGCTGCTTGAAAAGGTTGGCGGAGACCTGGTAATCCCCCATGTCCTGGTAAACAAAGGGCAGGATCCTCATACCTTTGAACCGACGCCTCGCCAGGTGGTAAGCATCTCTGCCGCTAAAGCCTATTTTACAATGAATATGCAGTTTGAAAACATCATGCTGAATAAGCTGATACACAACAATAACGTTCTCAAGACAGTCGATATAACAAACGGGATTGAGCGTATTGCCATGAACGGCGAACATCATCATGATGATGCTGAACATGATCATCATGATGACATGCTTCTTGACCCGCATGTCTGGCTCTCGGTCAGCAATCTGAAAATCATGGCCTCCAACATGGCCGCTGCCCTGATCACCATGGATAAAGCCAATGCAGGCCGGTATAAAGAAAACCTTGCAACTGCCGACAGTCTGCTCACAAATTTACAGAAGGAACTGTCTGAACAGCTTGCCCCTTTCAAAGGGGAACGTTTTTTTGTTTTTCACCCCTCTTTCGGATATTTTGCCCACGAGTTCGGTCTTGAACAGGAAGCTGTGGAAATTGAAGGTAAAACCCCTTCTCCGAGACAGCTTTCCAACTTGATTCAGATGGCAAAAGAAGATAATGTTAAAGTTATATTTACCCAACCTCAGTTTGATAAACGAAGCGCACAGGCGATAGCATCAGCAATAGGCGGCAGTGTTGTTCCGCTTGATCCTCTGGCTGAAGATGTTGAAAACAATTTAAGACTGATGGCCGCCAACCTGGCGTCTTCGTTCAACTAATATACCCTTTTAACTATGACCAACCCTGCTATCTCCATCAAACAGGTGTATTTCACCTACGACCAGAGACCAACGCTCATTGATGTGAACCTTACCATTAATGACAGGGATTCGGTGTGCGTCGTCGGCCCCAACGGCGGCGGCAAAACCACTCTGATGAAACTGATCATCGGGCTTCTGACGCCCAACAGCGGCACCATCAGGATTTTTGACCGTAAACCTGAAGATGCCTATAAATCAATCAGTTATGTGCCGCAATATGCTCAGTATGACAGTAAATTCCCAATCTCTGTTCAGGAAGTAGTGCTTATGGGTCGGCTCGGCTCTTCCTTCACCGGCAGGTATACGAAAGAAGACAGAGAAATTGCCTACGAATCATTGAAAAACGTCGATATGGCAAGCCTTGCCAAACGGCCGTTTTCTGCTCTTTCGGGTGGACAACGGCAGCGCATACTCATCGCCAGAGCGCTTGCCAGCCAGGGCAGGATAATCATCCTCGATGAACCGACTGCCAATATCGATAAAGAATCCGAAGATCATCTTTTTGAGATTCTCGGTCGGCTCAACACCACCATGACCATACTCATGGTGACCCATGATGTCGGTTTTGCATCCAAATTTTTTAAACGAATTGCCTGCGTCAACCGTGAAGTGGTTATGCATCCGACCAGTGAACTGACCGGCGATCTTATCAAAGATATGTACGGCGGCGATATCCACATGATTCGACATGATCATTGCTGCAGCCCGGAGGGACACAGTAATGGTTGATTTTTTCACTGCACTGACTGATCCTAATCTGCCATTTTTCAGGTATGCCCTTGTTACCGGTCTGCTTTCAGCAATTCCTTTCGGCATTATCGGCACCTTCGTTGTTGTCCGCCGAATAAGCTATATAGCCGGAGCGATATCCCACTGCATCCTGGGTGGTATCGGTGCCGGACTGTACATCCAGTACGGTCTTGGCATCAGCTGGTTCGGGCCGCTGCACGGCGCGATTATCGTCGCTCTTCTGGCTGCAGTCATTCTGGCCATGGTGAGCCAGTTCGGCAATGAAAGGGAAGACAGCGTCATCGGGGCACTCTGGGCCGCCGGCATGGCCGCAGGCCTTCTATTTATCGCAAAAACACCGGGATATATTGATCCGATGAGCTATCTTTTCGGCAATATTCTTTTAATTACCAGAAATGACATCTATTATGTCATCGGTCTCGATATTCTCGTCCTGAGCGTTGTCGGCATCTTTTACAACAAATTTCTGGCACTGTGTTTTGATGAGGAATTTGCCGGTCTAAGAGGAATAAAAACCCACTGGTTCTACCTGCTGCTGCTCTGTTTGACAGCATTGACCATTGTCTTGCTGGTCAGGGTGGTGGGTATTGTGATGGTCATTGCCCTGCTGACGCTTCCAGCAGCGATTGCAGGGCAATTTGCAGCAACCATCCGCCAGATGATGGTCTGCGCGACCCTGCTCTGTTCATTTTTCATCGGCACCGGGCTTTCTGCCAGCTATTCATTAGACCTGCCGAGCGGGCCGGTAATTATCATCATCGCGGCCATCTTCTATCTGTTGACAGTAGTTAGTACCAAAGGAGTAAAGAACCTGATAAGAAAAGCAGGCTGATTGCTAGAACGTTCAGCCTGCCCTATCGAGCAGACCGTCCCGGTCAACTATTTCTATTTCGCGCCCTTTTACTGCAATAAGTCCCTCATCACCCATCTTTGCAAAGATGCGTGACAAGGTCTCCGGAATAGTGCCAAGCAGAGAAGCAAGCTGACCCTTTGATATCTCAAGTGTCACCAGCTTCTCATTTTCCTGTTCTTCCATGAGATAGAGAAGATAACCGGCAAGCCGCTCCGGCACCTCTTTCAGGCTCAGGTTTTCAATCTGGGTCGTAAACCTGCGCAACCGAAGCGATAAGATAGCAAGCATGTTCAGGGAGATGGATGGATAACTGGTGATGAGATCGACGAAACGTTTTCTGGGAAAATAGATCAGGGACGATTTGGCCAGTGTTTCAGCACTCGCCGGATAGGGTGTCCCGTTAAAGACAGGGACTTCTCCAAAAATTTCGCTTGTACCGAAAATGTGAAGAATCTGTTCTTTGCCGGTGAATGAAAGTTTGAAGATTTTCACCTTTCCTTCTGCGACCATATAAAACCCGTCACAATCATCTCCTTCAAAAAATATGCTCTCGCCGCGACCGTACTTTTTGGTTACAGCTATTTCTGCAATTTTTTCCAGCTGATCTTCAGGCAAACCGTTAAACAGGTCACAAGCAGCAATATATTGAAGTTTATTCATTTGTTATCATCTCTTGTCATTATATTTTTCGACTTCTCTCCATGGTTAACTATCATTTTTTGACCCAAATAGGGAGTACTTTTCTGGCCGTCGCCTTATCTTTTAAGCAATGAAAGCACCCTTGAATATGGTAATTTATGCCCATGGAAAGCGTTCGTAAAATAATTCATATCGACATGGATGCCTTTTTTGCCTCTGTTGAGCAAAGAGACAACCCTCAGCTCAAAGGGAAGCCGGTTATCGTTGGCGGCAACCCGAAAGGACGCGGCGTCGTTGCCGCCTGTTCGTATGAGGCAAGACGCTATGGTGTTCGCTCAGCCATGCCCTGCTCCAAGGCATACCGGCTCTGCCCTGCCGCCGTATTTGTTCGGCCTCGCCTCGATCGTTACCGTGAGGTCTCGTTAGAGATCATGTCTATCTTCCAGCAGTATACCGATCTTATCGAACCGCTTAGCCTCGACGAAGCCTTTCTCGATGTTACCGAGAATAAAAAGCAGAACCCGTCTGCAAGCAGACTTGCCCACGAAATATGCCGCCGAATCTTTGAACAGACAGCCTTAACCGCATCGGCCGGAGTCAGCGGCAACAAGTTTCTTGCCAAAGTTTCATCGGACATCAATAAACCCAACGGCATCACCATCATCACCCCAGAGCAGGCAGAACCCTTTCTCGATAAACTGCCGGTGGGGAAATTCTTCGGCGTCGGCAAAGTCACCGAACAGAAAATGAATCAGCTCGGTATAAAAAACGGTCTTCACCTGCGGCAGTTCAGCCGGGAAGACCTTGCCTTTCATTTCGGCAAATCCGGATCATTCTTCTACGACATTGTTCGCGGTATAGACAACCGGCCTGTTGAACCCAGCCGGGAAAGAAAATCGATCGGCAATGAAACAACCTTTCAGGAAGATATCATAGAAATGGAAATGATTAACAGTGTTCTTGAATCACTGGCCCGCCGCGTCGGCGCAACACTAAGCCGTAAGGAGTGTTATGGGCTGACACTTACACTTAAAGTGAGATATTTTGATTTTTCGACAATTACCCGTTCAATAACCGTGCAGACCCCGATAAGAACAGGCGAGCATATCATGCACTATCTCGCCCGTCTGCTCCCGGAAACTGAAATTGGCAGAAAGAGCGTTCGCCTGCTCGGGCTGTCTGTCTCGAAACTCTATATGCTTGAAGAAATGCTGCCGTATCAGCTTCCCCTTCCCTTCCCTGATTTCGATCTGTACTAAATCTTTCAACCAGGCACTTTTCGCCGCCATTATCTTTTTACATCGTCTATTTACATCACCGACAATGATTGTTATTGTCTTAGCCGCTGTCTAAATTCCTGACAAACAATAAAAAATTACACAGTCTGGTGTCATGAAAGATCTCATTGTTTCGATTTTTACTATATTCAAATACGCTGGCAGAATTCTTACCGGAATCCGCAATACTTTCTTCAATCTTCTTTTCATCGGTATTATTGCAGCAATAGTTGTTGCCCTGATGGCCGAATCAGATGTGGAACAGCCGGCACTTGAGAAAAACACAGCCCTCGTTCTTTCCATTGACGGCAATATTGTCGAGGTTAAGGAGGATGAGGATCCATTCAGCACCGCTGTCCAACAGGCCATGGGCGTCGAAAATCCTTATACAGATATCCTACTGCAGGATATTCTTGATGCAATTAATTATGCGGCAAAAGACGAACGGATCAGTTATCTGAGACTGAAAATGAACCGCATGGGCAATGCCGGACTGCCGCAGCTTGAAGCCATAGGAAAAGCGCTAGAGAACTTCAGAAAAAGCGGCAAAAAAGTGATCGCCGCTGAAGATTATTACAGTCAACCCCAATATTTTCTCGCGAGCTATGCAAATGAGGTAATCCTTCATCCCATGGGCGGCGTCGACCTTCACGGTTTCGGTGTCTATCGTCTCTATTTTAAAGAGATCATGGATAAACTGAAAATTAACTACCACGTCTTTAAGGTCGGTACCCACAAAAGTGCGCTGGAACCCTTCATAAGAAATGACATGTCAGATGCTGACCGCGAACAGAACAAAGAGTGGCTTGGCGCCCTCTGGTCCACATTCAGCAAGGAAATAGCAAAACAAAGAAGATTTTCCCCTGTTGTTATTGAGGACTACACCAACAATGCACCGGGAAATTTAAGTCTGGTAAATGGAGACACTGCAAAACTTGCCCTTGAAAAAGGGCTGGTTGACAAGCTCATGAACCACATCGAGCTGAAAAAATATCTTGGCACAATGTCAGCAAAGGATTTTGACGGAAGCGCAAAAACAATCGGTATTCACGAATATCTTGCCCTGCAGACCCGCTCATATATCGAGTCAACTTCATCAAAAAATGTCGGCCTGGTTGTGGCCCAGGGAACAATCCTTCCGGGTGAGCAGCCTCCCGGTCTAATTGGATCGGAAACCCTTGCCCAGACTCTCGAAAATGCCAGAACGGATAAAAGTATCAAAGCGGTTGTTCTTCGAATTGATTCAGGCGGCGGATCTGCCTTCGCGTCCGAAATCATTCGCCAGGAGGTGGTTGCACTGAAAAACTCCGGCAAAAAAGTTATTGTCTCCATGGGTAATGTCGCTGCATCCGGCGGCTATTGGATCTCGTCCCCAGCCGATCAGATCTGGGCATCCCCCACAACCATTACCGGGTCTATCGGTATTTTCGGCGCTATCCCTACCTTTGAAGACAGCCTTGCAAAAATGGGCATTTACAGCGACGGCGTCGGCACTACATCTATCAGTTCAGGCGTCAACCTGACCCTGCCGATGTCTGAAGACATTGCCAGGTCTATTCAGCTCTCTGTTGAACACGGCTACAGCCAGTTTCTTTCCATTGTCGCCGAGGGCAGATCGATGCAGGTTGAAGATGTTGAGAAACTTGCTGAGGGAAGAGTATATGACGGTACGAAAGCAAAACAACTCGGTCTCGTCGACCAGCTGGGTGATCTTGATCAAGCAATCGCTTCTGCGGCAAAACTGGCAGGACTTGGCAAGGATTATTCAGTGGTTTACGTTGAACGGCCGCTAAGCTTCAAAGAAAAACTTATCAAACGGTTCAATCACCGTTTAAACAGTTTTATTCAATCCAAAAACATTGCCAATCCTTTTATCGGGGCAGCTCAAAAAGCTCTTATGCCGGTTTCAGAACTGCTGACCTTAAATGACCCGAAAGGTATTTACGCCCACAGCCTGCTCTTTGGTGCACCCCAGCTGTAAAACGGGGTGCGTTTTACTTTAGAAGCGGCGAAGGCCCAATACAGTGATGCTTTGCGGGATAACCGGCTCCTTCACGAATCTGTCTGCTAAAAAACAAAAGATGTATTTCTGGGATACCATTTTTTTATAGGTTTTATCTTCATATGGAAAGCAGCCCCGTCACTTTTCTTCTTATCTGGGAAAAGCTTATATTCCCGCTTATTCGACTGCTCTGCTTCGTCTCGATCGGTCTGCTCGTTGCCAATATTATCGAATCGTTTCACTGGACCAGAAAGGTATCTGTTCTTGCACGTCCGCTCACCAGGCTCGGCCACATGTCTAATATTACCGGGGCATCATTTTCCATGGCCTTTGTCTCCGGTGTCTCGGCAAACACAATGCTTTCAGAAGCCTATCTGGACCAGAAAATAACCAAGAAAGAACTGATTTTAGCCACTCTTTTCAACAGCCTGCCGACCTATTTTCTTCATCTGCCGACCGTCTTTTTCATCACCCTTTCATTGATACACGAGGCCGCTTTCATCTATATCGGCATCACCCTTGGCGCTGCACTGATTCGAACCATTTCCATCGTCCTGATCAGCCGCTTTATTCTGCCTCCATCAAACGCCGAGAGTGTCAGTGAAGCAAAACCGTCCAAGGCGGTGTCAAAAAAAGAAATCTGGCAAAAAATCATAAAAAAATTCAAAAAACGTCTTATCAAGATCCTTCAGTTTACAATCCCCATTTATATACTGATCTTCATACTTCACCGGATCGGCATATTCCGCGATCTTGAAAGTTTTGTCGCTTCTTATCTCAGTTTTCTGCCATGGCTTACACCGCAATCCATGGGAATCATTACGCTGCATCTGGCCGCCGAGCTGACAGCAGGCCTTGCCGCTGCGGGTGCTCTGCTGGTTGAAGGCTCCTTATCTGTCAAAGAGGTCGTTATCGCACTCTTGATTGGCAATATTATTTCTTCACCGGTGAGAGCAATACGCCACCAGTTTCCGTATTATGCAGGGATCTTTAAACCGAAACTGGCTACAGAGATGATTCTCTATAGCCAGTCATTCAGGGTAGGCAGCCTGATAGTTCTTACAGGCCTCTATATTGCTTTCGGCTGATTTTACTGATCGTAGAGCTGTTCTTCAGTTATCTTTCCCGGAGCCGCAGGAGTTGGTGCCGGAGTCGTTGCAGGGGAAGCCATGTCAAAAGGATCCGCACTCGGAGCAGCCATCGGATCAAATTCAGCCTTTACCTCTTTGTGCTGTGCCTCAGCCTGTTCAATTGCCGGAAGCATTGTCGGATCAAGGAGATTCATTTCCTGTTCCACCCGCTTGATATTGCCGACTACTTTATCTGCAATTTCCACATCCGGATACTTGATCATGATATCACGGAGCACCTTTCTGCACTCGATCAGCAGAGCCTTTTTGCTCTCGATATCATTCGTTTTGGTAAAACGGCTGAAAATATTGGCGGCCTTTCGCCTCTCAGCCTTTGCGGCAAGCAGTGAGACTTCTTCAATCTTCTCTGAAGCCTTGGTAGAATATTCGGTATCGAGAAGACCGATAAATACGCCGATCGCATCTTCATAATTACCATTTTCCATCATCAGAATACCGCTGTTCCACTTGCGCTGCAGATCCTGCATCTTGGCAAGATTTTCAGTCTCTCTGTTAACAGCTTCTTCCAAAACGAGATCATCGGTTTTCTTTTTCAGCACCACGAGTTTTTCATTACCGAGAATATCAGCGGGAATGGTATCGAGCATTTCCAGCGCCTCTTCATACTTCTTCTCGGTTACCAGCTGATCAACACTGGCAAGGAAGGTGTTGAACCAGTCATCGGCACGCTGCAGTGCATCGCTTTTAATCTTGTCAACATTGGAAGATACAGCTGTATACGGATAATTTTTCAGGAAATCATCGGCCTGCCAGACAATCTTATAACCATCCTGTTTCGGGATAAAACCAAGATAATTGCGAAGCAATGTCGAATATTCCTTCAGTTCAGGACTCCCTTTTGCACTCTGGCTGAGAATGTAGAGTTGCAGCTTCGACCACTCTTCGATATTGCCAAGAGTAGTGTAGTCATCAGAAATCTTGCCGTACTGTTTTTCGGCCTCTGTATAATTGCCTGCGGCAGTATAAATATCAGCAAGAACTTTTCTAAGTGAAATCAGATCAGTAGACTGTTTTTTTGACGCTGACATGTCATCAACTACACCCTGATATACCTCTGCGGCTTTTTCTTCCTGATGCAGGAACATAAGGGCGTTGCCGTATGAGATCCGGCTTTTGAGATCCACCCTGTCCTTCTGTGCGTCCGGAATCTGCATCCAGACCTGAACCACTTCCTCATATTCTCCGTTTTCAGCATAACGGTCTATCAGGGTCTCAAGCTGAGGAAGATCAGCTGTCTCTTCACGCTCATGCCAGCCCGTCCCCTTTTCCTCCGGGCTGCCGACAATTCTTCCACAGCTGCTCTCAAGGAACTGGATATCGCGCTGCTGGAGCTCAAGGAATCTCTCACCGCTGACGCCATCGTTACGGTTCATGCTGTTTTGCTGCAGAAGCTCTTCACGCAGCTGGGTATAGCCGCTTAACGCCTGCTGCAGATCACGGAAGCACTGCACCATTTCATCGGCTTTCTTCTGGTCAACTTCCATATTAGCCGCCTGCTCATCAAGCGCTTTCCAGCGGTCCAGCTTTCTGCCATATTCATAAATACGGTCATTGATATAGCTCATTGAAGGGGTAAACGACTTTTCAATAATATCCCCATTCTGGAGGTCATCCGTTTCGGTAAAGCCAATTGGAGCCGGAGCAACAACCTCTTTTGCACCTTGTGTACCTGTCCCCCGATTGTAATCGGTTTGTGAAGAGGTCTGCTGCTGACGCTGTGCAGCAGATCGGACTTCCGGTTTTTTATAAGGATCCTGGGGCGGTATACAGCCGGCAAGAGCTGTAAAAGCACAAAGAGCCAAAACTAGAGAATAGTGTTTTCGCATAATTTACTCTGCTATGTTTGAATTTCTAATTCATGAAATAATTTTCTGTCAGGCATTAATCATCACTGAATAACTCTGTTAACATACTCTCTTTTTTATGCTGGTGTCAAATAAGAGCATTATTGACCTGCAGATACATCGTCCAATGTCCCGACACGAATAGGCTGCTGTCGCCAGTAAGGCTCGAAATGTCGTTCAGCAACAAAGTCAGCTCCATTATCTTTTATTTCACCAAAGGTGATGATAGACGGTGTGTATCGCGCGCTTTCGCTGATGTTCCTTACCGGGAAAATTAGCATGCCGCCGTTTTCCTGGCTTACCAGAAGGTTATTCTGGCCTTCAGCCTGCCGAATGATCGGCAAACCAGAGAAAGAGATTTCAACCGGATCAAGTTTTGCTGCATATTCCTTCTCTTCCACCAATTTCTGGACAATTCCGGTCCATGTCGGCAATGCCCCGGCCGCGCCGGTTATACGGGTGCTGGTTCGCCTCATCGCATCGTTATCATCAAATCCGGCATAAACGCCGACTGTATAGCCGTCTTCCAGATCAACACCGTCACCCTTGTCAGTAAGACCGGGGAGGAAACCGTAAAAAGCGGCATTGGTATACCTGTTGGCCGTACCTGTCTTGCCAAGAAGAGGAACCGTCACTTCGAGTCCTTCAAAATTCTTCGCATCATTTCCACCGCTCGGCTTCACTTTCACGTTTTCATCCGCATAGCGTCCGGTACCAAACTTGACCGTATTTTCTAGGATATGACTTATTTCGATCTGGGTTCGCGTATCAAGAATCCGCAGCTCATTCTTTTCCGGTTTATACAGAAGCTTTCCTTCAGCTGATTCGATTCTGTCAATCACCGCAAGAGCAGCATCATTACCTTCATCGGCCGAATCCCCGTAAAAATTAACCTTTCCTGTGGCTAACCCCTCATAAATTCTGGTAGTTTCATACAATGTCACAACATTTGAACCAAGCGGGAAAGATAGCACCGGCTCCATTGGGCTCTTTACGCCTAATTCGCGGGCAAACCCGATCAGATACCTGAGCCCGACCAGAATTCTAAAATCAGAAACTTCTGCTAGAGTTTCAAAACTGTACGGCTGCTGTTTTTCAAGTCTCTCATATTCGCGGTCAACCTGATCTCTTAGCAGACTAAACGCTGCAACGGAAACCTTGCCATCAAGTTTGATCGACTTCCAGAAGTCCTTTTGTTCTGCAACAGATCTGTTCAACAGGAAATTCTGCAGTTTCTGGTCGTTGACCGGCAGCATCATCGGGGTTCGATTTTCTACTCGGGTAAAAACATAACTGTCCAAAGCCTTGTCAAAATAAAGCTGGGATGTTATCGGGCCGCTGCTATTCTGTTCCGATCCTCCGAAAAAAGACAGCGGATCATTGAGATTGGCGATGTATTTGTCAAGTTCTTCCATGCGCTCCTGAAAACGAAGATAACTGTCAGAGACAATTTTCTTCCTAAGCTCCAGCTCTTCTCTCTCATAACTCTTCAGCTTTTTCTGCGGATCTGCGAGCTCAGACTTAACCTCATCGAGAAAACGGTCAAACCCTAGACCGTAATGCAGGGAAGCGAGAAACTGATATTCAGGCCGCAAGCCTTCAAAGATAAAATCAGTTTCAACATTGCTCAGAGCTTGTTCAAAGGCCGCTTTTTTAAGCGTATCCCGGTTGACCTGAATGCCTAATTGGTCACGTACCCGTGAACGATATGAGGAATACGGCTCGGTCTTGCCGTCGACAACCTTCGGGGCAAGACCAAGGTTGGAGGCGACCTCATGAAGCTGTTCAAGGCTTAATTTGTCGCACAGGTGTGCCGTAAGCCAGATTGAAGCAACGTTTTCGGAACGTACACCGGCCCAGCTCATTGAAACCTCTTCGTTTTCTATATCATGATCGGGACGGGGAAAGTACGGTCTGGTCTGATAGACAAAAATATCACGGCGATTACTCAAAACATCGGCAGCGTTCCAGCCAAGCTGGACAGCGGCAGCGTAAAGAAACGGTTTAAATGAAGACCCCATGGTTCTTCTGGCATCAATAGCACGGTTATAAAACCTGTTTTCGGTGCCGCCGACCACAGCGATAATTTCTCCCTTGTGCATCACGAGTGTGCCGCCCTGAACCATCGGATATCTTTCCAGATCGAGCTGAACCGGACCACCATCCATATCTTCAACGCTGACCCAAACCCTGTCACCTTCGCGGATTTGATCGAGCAGCAGTTTCATATCTGTCTTATCCGAGTCCGTCCATCTATTCTTTCTGTACCGCGCATAGGCCGTGACTGCACCTTTAAGCCCCTCTGCTGTAATAACCCCGTTCCCTTCAACCTTGGCAAATGAGACTTTAATTTCAGGATTATCTACATTTCTATTTATCTCATCGACAACGCCAAAGAGGTAAGCTCCCTTCTCAAGCTTCAAATCACCATCATAATCAAGTTCACGGTATTCCTGCTGTACAGCATCCCGTTCATACCCCCGCAGCCTGATATCAAGTCTTGAAAGTTCACTGCGAAGTTTCTGCAATGAATACTCCTGCAGATTTTTGTCGATATTGGTGATTATCTTAATGCCAGAAACGGCAACATTGGTAATGCCGTGCTGTTCCAAAGCCTCCTGAACCTGTTTTGACGATACCGCCTCGGTAACCATATCCATGATATAATCACGTGAATACCCAACCTCTCCCTTATTGAAAACTATCTCATGGGACAACACTTCACGGTAACGGCCAAGGCCGATCATATCGAGTTCATACATGTTACGAAGCACGTAATCGGCGCGAATACGTCCGGACTCAATGGCCTCTCTCTCTTTTTCTTTGGTTTTCTGAATAAAAGGATTATAGGCGTTGGGTTTTTTCACACTGCCGGCAATAAAGGCACATTCAAGCAAGGTGAGATCCTGCGGTTTCTTATCGAAATAGTATCTCGCAGCAACGCCAAGACCATGACCGTTGCCGCTTACATAGAACTGGTTGGCGTAAAATTCAAATATCTGCTCTTTTGAATACCAGTGTTCCAGTCGTAAAGCGAATAAGAGCTCTTTCACTTTTGACTGTATGGAGCGATCTGTTCTCTTGAACAGGTTTTTAGCCGTCTGCTGGGTAAGTGTACTGCCACCCTGAACAACCCGTCCAGCCTGGATATTTTTAACTGCCGCCCTCATGATACTGACCGGATCAAATCCGAAATGCGTGAAAAACTGGTTATCTTCCGCAGCAACCAGCGCATTGACAAAATCAACAGGGATCTGGTCGTATTTCACATATTGCCGGTGGTTCTGATCAAAAAACGCACCCAGTCTGGTTACACCGTCGTTGTAATAGACATGGCTTTCCTTGCCGAGAATACTACGGATATTTTCAATTTGTATTTCAGGCCCCGGATTAACCACAACCAGATAATAAACAGTACCGACAGCAGCGGCAACACAGACAAAAGCCAACCCTAGAAGGGTAAAAAACAGTTTTTTCAACATATAATGAATTCTCTAACGAACCTTTTTATTTCCCGATTTTACTGGCAATCAGCTGTCACGGCCGACTGTCATATTTCCTTGCATTTCTCAAAGACTTCGAGTTTAAATAGGAAAATTTTTTGTGCTAAACTTTGCAATCCTGTGAATGTACATTGTTCATCCCGATAACTCAAGACCGGTGTGAATAATACAAAACAGCTGTAAAAATAAATTGTTAAACAAGTCTTGATCGCCTGCCGCTCATATGTACCAGAGGCCGTTGGCAGAAGCCGGAAAAGACTGAATATTCCAGAGATTACATGACAAAATTTCATTCTTCTTTTCTATCCCTGGCTGCTGTGCTTGGCGTCCTTCTTTTTTCAGGCTGTTCCACCACTTCCGAATATTTCAGCAACGTATTTCATGATCAGGTCGAAGTATCTGATGAAATTGCCACAGCAGAAACCGACCCCGAGATGCTGGCACCGCCAGAAACCGATTCCGGTCTCGACCAGGAGCTGGAAGCTCTTCGTCAGACAGGTGACTGGAAACTGCCTTCACCTGCTGATGCTGAAGAAGAAGCTGCCGGAGTGAGTTTTGATTTTCCTGTTGTACACAATAAACAGGTTGATATGTACATCAGTCTCTTTCAGGGAAAACAGAGAAAGATATTTACCAGATGGCTTACCAGATCCGGGAAATATGCCCCGATTATGCAGTCCATTCTCAGCGAGGAGAACCTGCCGCTTGATCTTGTCTATCTGTCTATGATCGAGAGCGGCTTCAACCAGAAGGCATACAGCAGTGCCCGAGCCGTTGGCCTGTGGCAATTCATGAACGGCACCGGAAAACAATATGGTCTTCGGATTGACTCGCAGATCGATGAGCGCCGAGATATTGAGAAATCTACCAGGGCTGCGGCTGCATATCTTGATGATCTTTATAATGATTTCGGCGACTGGCCCCTTGCAGTCGCTGCTTATAATGCAGGACCAGGTACTATCCACAAGGGACTGACTAAATATAATGTAGATAATTTCTGGGATCTTGCTCAACACAACTTTCTTCGCCTCGAAACAAAACGCTATGTTCCGAAACTGATCGCAGCAATTCTGATTGCAAAGGAACCGGAAAAATACGGCTTCACCGACATCGATTATGCCGAGCCGGTGCAGTATGACACCCTTGAAGTTGGTCCCGGGTTAAATTTCAATGCCATTGCTTTATTAGCCGACACCAACTCCGACATCATCAAGGATCTCAACCTTGAGCTTAAAAATGACAAGACCCCGCTTAACAGCAAACAGCATCTTGTTAAAATTCCTGCCGGGACTCACGATCTTGCCCTGAAGAATAAGGATCGTCTGCACAGCATGGTCAGTACAGGATATAAGATCCACATTTACCGCAAAAAAGAGACCTTGACTCAGATCTGCTTAAAATATGATATCAATAAAACCACCCTTCTTCGGGTTAATGATATCACAGCCGGCCGATTAAGAGATGGACAGAAGCTGAAGATTCCATATACCACGGTTACCTACCAGCTTCTGCCGGAAGGTAATCAGCAGGCCATTGCCGCTTATCGCGACAACCTCATTCTTCATCGCATCAAAAAGGGTGAAACAATTTCAAAGATTGCCAAGAAGTATAATGTTCCGCCTGAGCTGATCGTCTCATGGAACGGTCTTGAAAGTGTCCATAAAATCAGGGCCGGACAGCAGCTGGCTCTGTATATCAGCTCAGCCGGCACTGTTGAGCCTCAGATTTCTTCAACTCCAATCGTTGAAGACAATATCATTGTCCTTAATGATGCAAAGAAAAAAGCGGTGGGTGCTCCCGACAACCAGATAAGCTGGTATCAGGTGCAATCCGGCGACTCACTCTGGACCATCAGCAAAAAGTTCAACATTTCTCCTGCTAAAATCAAAGAATGGAATAACCTGAAGTCCAATCTCATCCATCCCGGTATCAGACTGAAGATCATCAATGTTTAAGCTCCAGTGCATCTTTGATTTTCCTTTGAACCGGTTCTAAAAATAATATGAACGAAGAAATAGTATTTCCGTCGAAAGAGTACCCGCATGACGTTCATGTGGTGGAAGTCGGAGAGAAGAAAATTCTGCTCATCGGCACCGCCCACATCTCGCAGGAATCTGTTGATCTGGTAAAAGAAGTTATAGAAAGCGAAGAAGCAGACTGTATCTGCATTGAGCTTGATGACAAACGCTACCACGCCCTTTCAAACCAAAAACAGTGGCAGAGCCTTGATCTGAAGGCAATCATCAAAAGCAAGCAGCTTTCAACCCTGCTCGCCTCCATGCTGATGGCCTCCTATCAGAAAAGACTTGGCGGCAAACTCGGTGTCACCCCTGGTGCTGAACTGATGGCTGCCGCAAACACTGCCCGGGCGAAACACCTCCCTATATCTCTTTGTGACAGGGATATCAGAATAACCCTGAGAAGAGCATGGAAATCCACCGGCTTTTTCAAAAAAAGCTATCTTATCAGCTCTCTTTTCGCCTCTCTTTTTGATAACACTGAAGTCAGCGAAGAAAAACTGCGGGAACTCAAGCAGAATGATATGCTCTCCGAACTGATGGCAGAACTCGGAGACACATTTCCTGAATTAAAGAGGGTTCTTATTGATGAAAGGGACATGTTCCTGGCAGAAAAGATTAAAGGATCTCCCGGCAAAAAAATAATTGCCGTTGTCGGTGCCGGTCATGTTGCCGGGCTGAAGGAAAGAATTCTGGAAGATAACCGGGAAAAACTTGAAGAAATCATTTCAATTCCCCCTGTCAGCAAAATGTGGAAGATTGTCGGCTGGGCTGTTCCCATCACTATTATCGCGTCCCTGGTCCTCATCGGACTGAAAAAAGGAGTCGCTGTTGCCGGAGCTAATCTGCTATACTGGATACTGGCAAACGGCATTCCCTGTGCCATAGGTTCCGCAGTGGCGTTTGCCCATCCGCTGACCATAGTCAGCGGTTTTCTGGCTGCGCCGATCACCAGTTTAACACCGGTTATCGGTGCTGGTTATGTAACCGCTTTCGTACAGGTAATGGTAAAACCGCCGATTGTCATGGAATTTGAACAGGTAGGCGACGACATCAGCCATGTAAGTCGCTGGTGGAAAAACAAACTCCTGCGCGTATTTCTGGTCTTCTTTCTGTCCGGTCTCGGTTCAGCTGTAGGAACGTATGTAGGCGGCTACGAAATTATTAAAAATCTTTTTAATTAAAATACAATGACAAAAACTAAACAACTTACGTTGTCAACCAAGCAGATCAAATTTCTCAAAGGTCTCGCTCATCACCTCGACCCTGTCGTTCAGATAGGTAAAGAGGGAATCACCGACAGTGTTTTAGACACCGTTGATCGCGAACTGAAGAACCATGAGCTGATCAAAGTCAAGATGGGACAGAATTGTCCGATTGACAAAAAAGATGCCCCGAAGGAAATCACCGATGCTGTTTCCTGTGCTTTCGTACAGCTCATCGGCAAGACAATGATTTTTTACAGACCGAACATCAACAAAGCGAAGGACAAACGAATCATCCTTCCAAAAGACTGATTCGCACATCTCGCTCTTTTTTATACAGCTGCCCTGTCATTTTGCCGCAATACACTTGCGTAAACATCTTCTGGAATAGCTGTATAAAAAGATTTTTCCCCTGTCATACTCCTTTTCCACCTTTTTCATTACCCGAAAACTGAATACAGCATCTTCACAGATGTCAGAAAGAGAAAAAAAGCAAAGGCTTTTCTCAGCATTTTTGGGTCGATGGAATGTGCAATACGGGCTCCAACCGGTGCAGTAAGCATGGTTGCGGGTACAATGAGAATAAAGCCGAGAAAATTTGCGTAACCAAGACTGAAAGGCGGCAGGTTCGGATTACCAAGCCCGGAGAGGATAAACCCGATTGAGCCAGGAACTGCGATGATAATGCCAACTGCAGATGCTGTACCAACAGCTTTGCGGATAGGAACATTGAAAAGAGAAAGAAGAGGAACACTCAGCGTTCCACCGCCGATTCCCATAACAACCGACACAGCTCCTATAAACATACCGACGGGAAAACGTACGATCTGCTTTAAAGGAAAAGATTCCGCCATATGAAATCCCTCTCTACTGAGCGCCATATGCAGCGATACGAGAAGGGCTACGCATCCGAAGATTGCAGTCAGGATCATTCCCCCTGCCCTGGTGCCCAGCATTGTTCCTACAACAACTCCGGTAACAATACCTGGAATAAGTGTTTTCAGCAGCGCCACATCGAGCCCGCCTTTCTGATAGTGCGCTCTGGCAGACATGATGGATGTCGGAATAATTGTTGATAATGATGTTCCCACCGCAAGATGCATGATGACATGATCATCGACGCCCAGGAGGGGGAAGAGCAGATAGAGGACAGGAACGATTACAATACCTCCGCCAACGCCTAGTAAGCCGGCAAGAACACCTGCCAGGCACCCGGTAGCCAGAAGAGCAATGCCAAAGGGTAGATAAGTAACAAGTACGCTGATATCCATATTCTATTTCTCCCATCCAGTTTCTCTTGTCAGCCGTATTTTCCTCAAACACAGCAACAATAATTTCCTCAACAATCCGCATCCGGGATAGTGATATTTACAGTTGATCAATGCTTACTGCAGCATGCTTTAATAGCAAATTTTTACGAAAATTTCACCCAAACTTAACGCGCCCAATGGGCAGTAGAAATTAATTAGATAAGTTTCTTGATCAGAAAGCAGCCGCTTGGATTTAACAGTTTTTTCACGAAAGCCTAATCCAACAATTATTCCTGAATGGCAGATAATAGAAACCGGCTTGATACATAACCAACTGTTGCAGTGTAAAGCATTGAAATTGCGTAACTAATAATAGAAATCTTTCCTAGCTTGTCATCATATTTTTAAACAACGTTAATCATATCGTAACAGACACAAAGTAGTATAGATAGCAGTGAAACATTTTTTATCCACCTCCACCCTGCTGTTATCTGTTATGAATTTCCAAACCAGTTTAAATCCCCGCCAGGAAGCCTATAAGTTCGAGCATCCCGTTCTGCCGATCAACCCGCAGATTAAAAAGAAAATAGATCAGCTCATCGAATCCGGCCAGCTGACATGTCATTATCAGCCGATCATAGCCAGCGAATCCTACTCCATTTACGCCTTTGAAGCCCTGTGCCGCCTGGCGGCACCCAATCCGTTCGGCACCATTGATGAACTATTTACCCAGGCAATGATGCACAAGTACTCTCTTGAGCTCGATATGAAATGCAGGGAAAATGCCATCTGCATTGCCTCAGAACAGAACATTCAGCGGCTGAATGCCCTGCTGTTTATCAATATATGTCCTTCAAGCCTGCTCCATCCCGACCACAATACCGGCAGCACCGAGTATTTCGCCCAGAAATGCAATTTTGAAAAAAACAATATCGTACTGGAAATAACCGAACAGGAAGCCGTCTCAAATTACAAACTTTTTGAGAAAGCCATTCACCATTACCGTGACCGCGGCTTTAAAATTGCCATTGATGATTTTGGCTCGGGCTACGGCGGCCTGAAAATGCTCTCGATCATCGAACCCGATTACGTTAAAATTGATCGTCATTTCTTTAAAGACAGAGAGAAAAGCCACATAAATTACAATCTCATCGATGCCATTTCCACAGCATGTCACCGTATAGGAATTGATGTTATTGCCGAAGGAATAGAGACCGAAGAGGATTACCTTGTCTGTCGTGAACTTGGCATCAATCTGATGCAGGGCTATTATTTCGCCAAACCGGCAGCAGAAATAATCGAGACTGTAAAAACAAGCCATCTTCCCCAGGAAGGAATCTATGTTTCATCTACCAGCTGTTTTGATGAAGTAGTCTGCATCGGTGATATCGCAGCCTATATTCCACCGATATCAGTGGATGACCGAGTGCTTGAGATACTCAACCGGTTCAACAGCGACCCCGACCTTCTCTGTATCCCGGTTACCCGAGGCAACCATCTCTGCGGCATTGTCAACCGTCAGAGATTCATGGAAAAACATATGGTGGGCAGGCACGGACACGGCCTGAACCTGAACTACTATAAAAAAGTTGGCGACATCCTTGAGCCGAATTTTCTGCATGTTCCGCGCTATATCTCCATTGAAGATGTCTCGAAAAAGATTAATCTGCGTCAGAAAATGACCAAATACGATGATATCTGTGTCACCGCAAGCGGCCGCTATGTCGGCACCGTACAGGTAAGCGAAATTCTCAACGCGATAACAGCCAACAACCTGATGCTTGCTAAAAACGCCAACCCACTGACGGGCCTTCCCGGCAATGAGTTTATCCAGCGGGAAATTTCACGAATGGTCAGTCAACTCATCCATTTTGATGTCTGCTATGTTGATATAGACAACTTCAAGCCCTACAATGACTGCCATGGTTTTGCACAAGGCGACCGGGTTATTAAGCTGGTCGGCAATATTCTTGAAAAGGCCATAGCAATAGAAAATCCGGACCGTATTGCCTTCGCCGGACATATAGGTGGAGATGATTTCATTCTCATAACACGGCCGAAGCAATCCATATCAGTTTGCAAAGAGGTTATCAGGCAGTTTCATACCCTGCGAGCAGAACTTCACACTGAAGAGGAGCTCAGCTCAGGCACTTACGAAAGCTGTGACAGAAATGGAAATATCAACCGATTTTCACTCCTGTCCCTTTCCATCGGCATCGTCAGCACTGAACTGCATAAAGTATGTTCATTTGCAGAAATTTCATCAATTGCAACCGATCTGAAAAAACGCGCCAAGTCGGTCAACGGATCAGTCATTGTCCGCGATCGGAGAAAAATCGAATGGCAGGAACCCTGAATCAGGTAGTAAAAACAACAAGAATACAATTCAGGATACATCTTCGTTCAATTACGGTCTCAGTACAGCTAAACCCAACTGCCAACGCTTGTAACGGAATCATTTCATAAGCAAAAGTAATCGATGATTTCATTTGCTCCGTGCCTGCTCACAGGCTTTACTGCAGACCTTTTCTCCAACCTTATCACCCGATTTCTATCAATTCTATGTTGGTTTACTCTCCTGGGAACAGTGAGGTTGGCCGATTCAGCAAACACATCGGCCACTCATTCTATTCCTCTAACATCCAAGCATAGAAATATCCTATACACACAAACGTTTTTATTGTGTTTAGCAATTGGACTTCATTCACTTTTTTCAGTAACTATTTTCATGAGTTATAGGGTCTGCTGATGTTTCAGTAATAATATATTGGTAACTTTTTGTTTTTTCTCATCATTCCATATTTATATATTTCCCCTGTTTCATGCAGGGATCTAATTCATTCTTAACGAAGGAGAAACGTACAATGAAAAAGGGCATTAATGTTCTGGCTGCCTCTCTTGCGCTCACCATGACTGTTGGAACAGCGTCACTGTTTGCAGCAAATCTCGAAGACAAGGTCGTGGTTTACTCAACCCATAGCGAGGATATGCTGGAAACCGTTGCCGATGCGTTTACCGCAGAAACCGGTGTTAAAGTTGATTTTATCAATCTTAAGGGCGCCCTTGCCGACCGTGTTCGTGCCGAAAAAGCAAACCCGCAGTCAGATGTCATGTACGGCGCTCCATCCTCTGTCTTTCTTGAACTGAAAGGCGAAGGCCTCTTTGATGTATTTAAGCCGAGTTGGGCAGATAAAATTGATCCGATTTTTAAAGATTCGGAGTCTTACTGGTACGGCACCATCCAGACCCCGGTTATGATGTTTTACAACACGGAAATGCTCTCTGCTGAAGAAGCTCCAAAAGACTGGTACGACCTCACCGACCCAAAATACGCAGGAAAGCTCGTCTTCCGAAATGCCCTCTCTTCATCTGCCCGTGCCACCTACTCTGCAATTTTGCAGCAGTTTGAGAAAAAAGGTGAACTTGATAAAGGCTGGCAGTTTATGAAAGAACTCGATGCCAATACCAAGGCCTATTACGGCAGCGGCTCCATGCTCTTCCAGGCTGTTGGCAGAAAAGAAGCCGCAGTTAGCTTTATGGTTCTTAATGATATCAGTGACAACAGAATCAACAACAAGATGCCTATAGCCGCAATTGACGCAGCAAGCGGTTCACCTGTCATCACCGACGGTATCGCCTTTATCCACGGAGCCAAACATCCTGAAGCAGGTAAAGCCTTCGTTGAATTTGCCGGCAGCGCTAAAGTCCAGGCGATGCTTGCGCAGAAATTCAATCGTCTTCCAACCCATCCTGACGCTCTTGCAGAATCTCCAGCATGGATGGCAGATGTAAAGATGAAAGTGATGAATGTGGACTGGCAGGATCTTGCCTCAAAACAGTCAGCCTGGATGCAGAAATGGGATGCTGAAATCAAAGACGGCGCCAAAGACGTTAAGAAAAACTAACTTCTGCGGTCATTATGGGAAATCTTGTTCTGGAACAGTGTATAACAGCCATGCCGCCTGTTCCGATATAAACCTGAACATTGAGGAAGGCGAGTTTTTCACCCTTCTCGGTCCTTCCGGCTGCGGCAAGACAACAATTCTCAGAATGATTGCCGGATTTATCACACCTGATGGAGGTTCAATCCACCTTGGCGGGGTTGATATTACCCATCTTGAACCGGAAAAACGGAATGTGGGCATGGTTTTTCAAAACTATGCCCTCTTTCCATTCATGACAGTTCAGGAAAATGTTGAATATGGTCTGAAAGTTCAAAAAAAATCACAGCGGGAAATTAAAGATAAAAGCAGCCGCTACCTAGCTATGGTCGGCCTTGAAGGCCTTGCCAAACGCGCTGTTTCAGATCTTTCCGGAGGCGAACAGCAGCGGGTAGCCCTGGCCCGTTCTCTAGCAACAGAACCCTCTGTACTTCTTCTTGACGAACCCCTATCAAACCTTGATGCCAGACTGCGCGACAATATGCGGGCTGAGCTGAAAAATCTGCAGAAAAATCTAGGCATCACGACTGTCTTTGTCACCCACGATCAAACCGAAGCACTGTCTATGTCTGACAAGGTTGCAGTCTTTAAAGACGGCTTCTGCAGGCAGTGTGCAACTCCTGAAGAGATCTACAACTCTCCGGCAGATTCTTTTGTCGCAGCCTTTGTCGGCGACACTAACCTCTTCCCCGTTCAGTTCTTATCCGGTCAATGCCTGCTGCCAAACAGTATTAAACTTTCATCGATACAGGACAATGAAATCCGATATATCTCGATACGGCCGCAAAGTATTAGACTATCTGACAGCACCGATACAGATGACTATCATCTTACCGGAACTATTAAAGAAAAGCACTTTCACGGTGCATCAACCAGCTGGACAATTGATGTGCAGGGCCTTGATTTCACAGTTTTAGAAACCAACATCCGCAGTAAAGCGAGCAGCCTCTCGGCTGGAAGCCAGGTGTCTCTTTGTTTCTCCAAGGACGACCTGCATCCCCTGAAAAAATGAAAACAACCGGGTTATCAGCTAAAGTATTCAATTATCTGCTGCGGCCCGGCGCTCTCCTGCTCCTGCTGCTATTTCTTGCCGGGTACATCCTGTTTCCCATGTTCAAGACCTTTGAAACCAGTGTTACTGTTGATGGCGGTTTTTCTCTCGTGCACTATACAAAACTCATAACCTCAGCCCAATATCGGCAACCGCTTTTCAACTCGATTCTGCTTGGCATATACTCAGTTCTAGTCTGCGGCGGTGTGGGGATATCCCTTGCGTTTCTGCTCCATTATTTTGAATTTCCCTGCCGTTCTCTTGTCGACAAGGTTCTTCTTTTACCGATGGTTATGCCCGGGGTTGTTATTGTATTATCCTTTGTTCAGCTCTACGGAGAGAGCGGAATGATCACCAAAGCAATACAGCTCTTTCTTCACCTCAATGCCGCTCCGTTTAAGCTTTCTGGGCTACCCGGAATTCTGCTTATTCACGCCTATACCCAGTATGTCTATTTTTATATCACTGTATCTCTTGCCATAAAACATATCGATTATTCTGCAGTTGAAAGTGCACGCAATCTTGGAGCCTCAAAAACGCGGGTATTTTTTACTATCATCCTCCCTTTTCTGAAACCGGCAATGCTGGCTGCTGCTGCCATGACCTTCATTTCAGGAGCTGGTTCCTTCACGGCTCCGTCGATAATCGGCGGAGGCTATAAAGTACTCACTACGCAGATACTGCTTGCTAAAACCAACAATTACATGGATATCGCAGCCATGGAGGTCACTGTCCTCACCATGGTCTCGCTTCTTTTTTTCGTTGTTTTCAGATTCTATGAAACACGAAGCACCTTTGCTTCAGCGGTCCGCGGCAGCTGGTTTCAACCGGTTGCAATTCGCTCAACGAGCGTAAAAATGCTTTTAATGAGCAGTGCTGTACTGCTGATTTTCACTATTCTTTTACCGATTCTGGCAATAGTTCTGGTATCCTTTGTTCCATCAAGCATCTGGATGACCCATTACTTCCCAAGCGGTTGGACTCTTGATAATTATACCGCAGTCTTTTCCAGTTATCGCAAGATTCAGCCTTTTATCAATAGCAGTCTGATGTCTCTTGCCGCTGCTGTATTAGGCCTTCTGGTTGCCCTGCCGTCATCGTTTATCATCGTCAAATCAAGACTGAAGATACGCTGGATGGTGGAAGCAATGGTGATGCTTCCATGGGCAGTCCCGCCAAGTGCAATTGCCATCAATATGATTAATGCCTTCAGTCTGCCTTCTGTTTTTTCTTTTAATCAGATACTGCTTGGCACGACCATGCTGCTGCCCCTTGCCTACTGCATCAAATCATTGCCGATCATGGTAAAGACGGTAAACGTATCCTTGCAGAATCTCAATCCGATTTATCTCGACGCCTCAAAAAGTCTTGGTGCCACAGGATTGCAGACCTTTCGCAGAATAATTGTGCCGGTTATTTTTCCAGGAATTATTGCAGGATTTCTCCTCGTCTGTATTCGTTCCCTCGGTGAATATACGGTATCCGTCTTCCTTTATACGGTCTCGAACAAACCCATGTCAATCGCCATGGTAAACGGTGTTTTCGAGTACAATATGGGACTTGCCATGGCTTATGGTACGATCCTGCTGATATTATCCTTTGCTATCAGCCTGCTGATTACGAAAGGCCTGTCAATTTCCATCAGATAAGATTTATGTCTGAAATCTTTTTCTCCCGGCATATCTCTTGAGATTTGAATGATTCGTTTGCAATAGCGCCTAATCTTTTCGTTACCTCAGAAAAGGAAAAGGCTCAGTCGGTGATTCCGACTGAGCCTTTTTTTACCTAACACTTGTATAAATTCGATTAAATCTGAAAGCTATCGAATAACAGTCCCTTTAGCTCGTAAAGAATCTGCCAGCAGCTCAATGACAAATTTTGCCTTCTCATTAGAATGATGCTGAGCAAGGTTATCGTCAATATGCATAACACAGGTTGGACAGCCGGTTGCCACAATATCAACGCCTGCATCCTGGATGTCCTTGATCTTATGGTCGTTGATCTTGATCGAGGTCTCATAATGGGTGATGCAGTAAGAACCCGCAGAACCGCAGCAGGTATCGGCATTCTTCATCTCCTTGAATTCGACCCCGGGAATCTGTTTCAGGATGTTGCGCGGCTGTTCCTTGATCCCCTGACCGCGAACCATATGACATGGATCGTGGTAAGTAACCTTGTATGGCAGAGGACCGAGATCTTCAGGCTTTATCTCAATATTTTTGTCGATGAACTCATTGATATCCCATACCTTGCCGGTAAACTCCTGCAGTTCTGGGCTATCCTCAACGAAGACCTTGATTTCCTTTTTCAACGACATACCGCACGATGAACAGGCCACCACAATAGCGTCAAGATCATACTTCCTAAACAGGTCGAAGTTATGCTGCATAAGCCTTCTGGCCCCTTCATAATCGCCGTTAGCCATAACAGGTGTACCGTTGCACTTCTGTTTTTTCGGAATAACAACTTCATAACCGTATCCGGTGAGAATATCGACCACTGATTTAGCAACATTGGTGTAGATGAGATTCCCTGCACAACCGGTGAAATAACCAATGCGCATTTTTGTCTCGCCGGTCTTTGATCGGTTCACCTCCGGATACATGGACTGGGCGCTACGCAATGCAAGCTGAGGGAAGTTGCGCCGTTTGGCAAAACCGAACAGCGGGAAAAGATGACGAACAGGGTTTTTCGGACCAATACCGAAAAGCAGCCTCTGGGCCAATGCAACAACAGCACAGCCAATGGTAATGGGCCATTTACGCCAGAGCAGCTGTCTGAAGATAAGAGCCTTGAAATAGTGCAGTCCTTTCTGAGTGGTTATATACCAGCGCAGTCTCAGCACTACGTGCTCAGGGCTGACACCGGCCGGACAGTTCGCCGAGCAGGTTTTGCAATTGAGGCACTCGTTGATTGCCTGCTCAAGCTTGTCGGTTATCTGCAGATCACCGGAGACAATTTTCTCGGCCAGTTTATTCTTGCCGCGTGCAACATAGAGTTCATTACCGAATTCCTTGAAAACCGGACAGACACTGCGGCATTTACCGCACTTCATGCATTTTTCAAACTCTTTCGCCGCCTCAAGCAGATGCTCTTCGGCCAACTGCTGCTGGGTCTTAATATATGTACTCATAGAACACCTCCCCCTTAGGCTGATTCGCCCGGCATATCAAACATCTTGCCTGGATTGAGGAGATTTTTCGGATCGAACATTCTCTTGAAATCCTGAAGAATTTTGATTCCGGCTGCACCGATCTGATTTTCGAGATACGGTTTTTTCTCAAGACCGATGCCATGCTCGCCGGAAATTGTTCCGTCCAGATCAATGGCAAGCTGGAAAAGTTCATCCACAGCCTTATGACAGCGGGCCATTTCTTCTTTATCCTTCTGGTCAATGAGAAAGGTTGGGTGCAGGTTGCCGTCACCAGCATGACCGAAAATACCAACCTGGATATTGTATTTTTGGGCAATTGCAATAATACCGCGAACCATTTCAGGAAGCACAGATCGTTTAACGGTAGCATCTTCCAGGATCAGGTTCGGTCTAACCGAAGCAAGAGCGTTAAGGGCAACACGGCGTCCTGCAAAAAGCTTGTCACGCTCTTCTGTTGATTGAGCTATCTTAAAGTCCCGGCTGTTATTCTTCTCAACCTGGCTTTGCACGATTACCATCTCTGCCTTTGCAGAATGCTCTTCTCCGTCTGTCTCGATCAGAAGCACAGCTTCTGCATCACGCGGCAGACCACAGTCCTTGAAATTCTGAATAGCATTCAGCGTTGCATTATCCATGAATTCCATGGTGGAAGGAGTCACACCTGCAGCAATGATGTCAGATACTGTCTGAGCGGCATCATCGAGCGTGTTGAAAATCGCCAGTGCAGACTCACGATGTTTCGGAATCGGCAGTAAAGCGAGGGTAACTTCTGTTATGATGCCAAGCAGCCCCTCGGAACCGACAAACATCAGTTCAGTATTAAATCCTGCCACATGCTTGACACATTTTGAACCAAGTTTGACAATATCTCCCTGAGGCAGAACCACCGTCAGCATCTTGACATAATCCTTGGTTACACCATATTTCAATCCGCGCAGACCGCCTGCATTCTCGGCCACGTTGCCGCCGATTGTGGAGAATGCCACAGAACCCGGATCCGGCGGATAGAAAAGACCTGCTTCAGCAGCAATCGGATCAATATCAGAGGTGGTCAGACCGGCCTCAACACTGATTAATCTGTTCGCTGGATCAAACTCAATGACCTTGGTCATTCTGTCCATACACAAGACTATTCCTTTTTTCAGCGGAATAGAACCGCCGGACAACCCACTGCCCTGCCCACGTGGAGTAACAGGAACTTCTACACGGTAAGCAAGTTTCATCAGCCGGCTTACCTGCTCAGTGGTGGTAGGGAACACAACGGCTTCAGGCTCAACCTCCACCGGAGCAGCATCGTAGCTGTATGCAATCATATCTTCGCGATCGGTAAGAACGTTTGACTGGCCGAAGATGGTTACCAGTTCATCAATGACAGCTTTTTCCATATATTTTTTCTCCATGAGCTGAATGGGCATCTGATGGTGAGCATTGACTTAAGGGTAAGTTTTTTTCCACCCCTTTTTAATCGGCGGTAAACTTCGAATGCTCCTGTTCCATCAGGACTTCAGCAATAAAAAAAGCCGATACTGTACAGTCCCCCCGGTATCGGCAATTGAGAAATCTTTTTTTCTTGTATTTACGAACCCTCAAGAACTTAGAAGTCCTTCAAACCTGTGCCAATAGTACGTAAAGCCATTTTTGTTGTCAACAGAAAATGATGTTCAGATTCATGCCTTTGGTTTCCGGAGAGCCTTGATTAACTCTTTGATTTCGTGATCTTCCTAACTTTATCTGCAACTCTTAATAATTGTTAAGAAGCTATAAACGGAGTGTGATAAACGATGTCGGGCAGTCCTGACGTGCTATTTCAAAACGTGTTGATGGATAGCAATGCAGGGCAGATTCAATACCGGCAAAGGCAAACTGCGGCAGATTGTTGGCCTCACTGAGATGGGCGAGCACGACGTGGCTGAGATCGTCGTGATAAATGTCATTGAAAAAAGCAGTGGCATCATCATTTGAAAGATGGCCGTGACTCGATTTCACCCGCTGCTGCACCATAAGCGGGTACGGCCCGTTCTTGAGCATTTCGAGATCATGATTGAATTCCAGCACAAGTCCGTGACAATCCTTTAGTCGTTGAGCCATCAAATGGGTTACCTTTCCGGTATCGGTACAATATCCCAGTCGTATATTGCCGGACTCAAGCACATAGCCGACAGGATCCTCTGTATCATGGGATACACGAAACGGTTTTACCGTAATATCTTTAACTGTAAAGGTCGATCCGGTATCAAAGAGCCTCATCTGCTCGATTTTACCAAATTTCTTTTCAGCACCTTTTAATGTTCCCTCGTTGGCGTACACAGGAATTTTGCACTTTCTGGCCAGAACACCGACACCTGCAATATGGTCATTGTGTTCGTGGGTTACCAGAATGGATTCAATCTGGTTCAACTCTTTCCCGATTAAAGCAAGTCGGGCGGCAATCTCTTTTCCGGAAAAACCGCAGTCAATTAGCAGTGCCGTTTCATTTGATTCCACATAGACGGCATTTCCCTTACTGCCGCTGCCAAGCACACAAAAAGAGATCATTTTACACCAGTATGCCCAAAGCCGCCTGCACCGCGTTCTGTCTCATCAAGACTATCACAGACAACAAAACAGGCCTGGACAACAGGAGCCAGAATCATCTGGGCAATTCGATCACCACGGGAAAAGGTGTAGCTTTTATCGCCAAGATTGATGATGCCGATCCGTATTTCCCCACGATAATCTGAATCGATGGTTCCCGGACTGTTTATTATGGTAATTCCGTGTTTTATAGCCAGACCGCTTCGCGGCCTCACCTGCACCTCATAACCCGGCGGGATGGCAAGACCGAAGCCGGTGGGAAAAAGCACCCTTTCTCCGGGTTTGACCGCCACATCTTCAGTTATAGAGATACGGACATCCATACCTGCCGACTGATCCGTTTCATACCTGGGCAGGGAGAAATCGCGTTCTGCTTCTTTATCAAACCAGCAAAAAGCTACCGAAATTTTATTTTGCATGAAATTTACCTACAAAAAAAGCCGGCTCATTGCTGAGACGGCTTTTTATTTCAGACAGTCAGTGGGAAATTACTCTTTTGGAAGAAGAGCCTTTCTACTGAGGCGGATACGTCCGCGGTTATCAACCTCAAGAACTTTTACCTCAAGCTCGTCACCTTCATTCACCACATCGGTAACATTGGCAACACGCTTGTGATCAAGTTCAGAGATATGAACAAGACCGTCAGTGCCTGGAAGAATCTCCACAAAGGCTCCAAAATCCTTAATGGTCTTGACCTTACCTTTGTAAGTTGCACCAACCTCAACCTCGGCAGTGATCTCCTTGATGCGCTCAAGAAGAGCTGCACCAAGAATGCCGTTTGCGGTGAAGATTTTCACTACACCATCGTCATCAACTTCGATCTTCGCATCATATTCCGATGAAAGATCTTTGATGACTTTTCCGCCAGGGCCGATGATATCACGGATCTTGTCCGGATTAATTTTGTGAACCATGTATTTCGGTGCAAACTGGCTGATATCTTCACGTGCCTCGGAGATGCCTTTCTGCATTTCACCGAGAATGTGGAAACGACCGGCTTTTGCCTGGGCAAGAGCTTTGCCCATGATTTCACGATCAACACCATCGATCTTGATATCCATCTGCAGGGCGGTTACGCCATGTTCGGTGCCGACTACTTTAAAGTCCATATCACCAAGATGATCTTCATCACCGAGGATATCAGAAAGAATAACAACTTTGTCGCCTTCCTTGATAAGCCCCATGGCAATACCGGAAACAGGATTTTTCACAGGAATACCTGCATCCATCATCGCCATGCTGCCGCCGCAGACACTGGCCATCGAAGAGGAACCGTTAGACTCAAGAATTTCAGAGACAACACGGATAGAGTAGGCAAATTCATCTTCTTTTGGAAGAACAGCGGTAAGCCCGCGCATGGCAAGAGTACCATGACCGATATCTCTTCTGGAAGGACCGCGCATCATCCTTGCTTCACCAACACAGTATGGAGGGAAGTTGTAATGGAGCATAAAACGCTGTGCTTCTTCGCCGTTCAAGGTCTCTACACGCAGTTTATCTCTTTCACTGCCAAGTGTTGCTGAAACAAGAGCCTGGGTCTCACCGCGGGTGAAAAGAGCAGAACCATGGGTTCTTGGAAGCACACCGACTTCACAGCTGATCGGACGAATTTCGTCAACTTTACGACCATCGATGCGAATTTCTGCCTCAACAATCTTTGAACGCATAGCAGTCTTCTTGATGCTGGAAAGAAGTTCACTAATCTCGCCTGCGTTTTCTCCTTCAGGATCAAGCTGCTCAAGCACACTCTGTTTGAGGCTGTCGTAAAGGCCTGCTCTCTCCTGCTTGTCAGCGGTTGAAACAACCTTGTCCATACCCTCGGAGGCAATCGCTGCGATTTTTGCTTTGAGCTCTTCATTGACTACAATCGGCTCAACAACTCGTTTTTCCTTACCGTTTGATTTCTGAAGATCCAGCTGAAGATCAATAAGCGGCTGAACCTGCTCATGAACATGGAAAATCGCGTCAAGGATGATATCTTCGCTGAGATTATCAGCCTGTCCCTCTACCATGACCACAGCTTCTCTTGTACAGGCAACAACCAGATCCATTCTGGAATTGACCAGCTCGTCACGGGTCGGGTTAAGAACGAATTCATCGTTGATATAAGCAATTCTGGCGCCAGCTACAGGTCCCTGGAAAGGAAGGTCAGAAATGGTAAGCGCACAGGATGCACCAACCAGGGCCAGCACATCAGGGTTGTTCTGCTGATCAGCACTCAGAACGGTGGCAATCACCTGGGTTTCAGCCTTATATGCGTCAGGAAACAGCGGGCGAAGCGGGCGATCGATAATTCTGCAGGTCAGTACCTCATGATCAGCCGGACGACCGATCTCACGACGGAAATAGTTGCCCGGAATACGACCGACTGATGCCAGTTTTTCCTGATACTCGATGGTCAGAGGGAAGAAGTCCGCATCTGGCCTGGACTCTTTTGCTCCAACAGCGGTAACCAGTACCATGGTATCACCGCAACTTACAATGACCGACCCTGATGCCTGCTTGGCAAGCTTGCCGGTTTCGATGGAAATAGTTTTTCCACCGAGATCTGCTTCAACTTTTTTAAACATGTTTTCTCCGAATGTTCAGCATCAGGGAAATGCCCAGCGCTCTATGCTTTGACCGGATTATCCACCAGCCCCGTATGCTTTTCTTTTCCGCTTTTCTTCTTTTAGACAGCGCCTTTTAAAGATCTAAACTGTAGTTCAGACCCCGTTTTAATAACCGTTTTCAGAAACGATTATTAGATTTGAAGTACTGCAGCTGACAAAACAAAAATACCGCAGAGCAGGTTTATCGTATTGATAAACCCTGCCTGCGGCACATTGACCTGCAGAATTCCAGGAAGGATTAAACTGGTAATTACTTACGAATACCAAGCTCTGCAATAAGTGTTCTGTACTTGTTAATGTCTTTGCTTTTCAGATAATCAAGCAGGCTTCTTCTCTGACCAACAAGTTTCAGCAGACCCTGACGGGAGTGATGATCCTTATTATGGGTTTTGAAGTGCTCGGTCAGATAAAGGATACGATCGGTGAGAAGTGCAATCTGTACTTCTGGGGAACCGGTATCTTTATCGTGGGTTTTAAATTTCTCAATTATCTCGCTTTTCTTAACAGCTGACTGTGCCATGTAATTCTCCTGAAACTGTATATTCAATTCATTATTGTTTAATTAATAATCAGTTTGTTGTTCATTTCATCCGATAATTTTACGTTCAGATCAAACGTAGCTTTGGCGAAAGCGTCTAATACACTGAAATGATTAACAATACTGAATTGTCCATTACATTACGGACAATAAAGCAACTACTTATCCCTATCCTAGCAATTTAACGATATTATTGCAATAGATTAGAAACCTTTTCCACCGTTAACCTTTGAGAAAGTACAGTGGTCAGGGCGTCACTTTCACGTAACGTGTCCCCTTGTACAGCATTTTCAACAGAAAAGCACCCGATTTTTGTCCTGCGAAGCTCAGTTAAATAGGCGCCACACCCTAACGCCCTGCCAATATCATGGCCAAGCGTCCGAATATAGGTGCCTTTACTGCACTTTACACGAATCCGTAACTCTGCGGTTTTTCCTGTAATTTCTTTTCTGCGATCAAGCCATTCCAACTCGTAGATGGTTATAGCTCTGGCTTCTTTCTCAATTTTTATCCCCTTTCGGGCATAATGATACAAAGGTTTTCCTCGATGCTTCAAGGCAGAATAGGCAGGCGGCACCTGCATCTGCTCCCCTATAAATTTTTCTAGAACCTGATCAATCTCGCTCTCTGTCAGCAGGCCTACATCTTTCTCAGCTGTGACCTCTCCTTCCGGATCATGAGTTTCTGTCTCTTTACCAAGACAAAGCGTCGCGATATACTCTTTTTCGGCATCCATGAATGAAGATATCATTCTAGTCGCCTTTCTGCCTGCGCAGATAATCAGCAGCCCTGTTGCAAAAGGGTCAAGCGTGCCTGCATGGCCTACCTTTTTGATACCAAGCACGCGACGAAGCCCTGCCACCATATTAAACGAGGAGGCACCGACTGGCTTGTCGATAAGGAACACACCCGCCTCAAAATCTTCTTTTTCAACCATCATAGAACAGAAGGAAATCAGATTATCTTAAAAGAATTCCTGGTGGAGAGCGGCAAGAACATCGGTTCTGACTTCCGCCAGTTTTTTGTCGTTCATACGAAAACCGGCAGCATTACGGTGTCCACCGCCGCTAAAGTTTTTCGCAACCCTGGTGACATCATAATCACCTTTTGAACGAAGACTGACAGAAATCATCTCATTTTTGCCTTCTTTGATAAAAGCGACGACATTAACAGACTTCAATGCCCTGGGGAAATCGACAAAACCTTCTACATCCTGGTACGAAGCACCAGATTTTTCTATCATTTCCTTACTGGCGACAATAAGCGCCAGCTGATCATCGGCATGAAGCTCAAGGCTTGACAGAACAAGCTCCATCAGCTTCAACCGCTCTTTGGTATAGTTGTCGTACACCCTTGTGGCAACGATATCCGGTTCAACTCCCAGAGCAAGCAGGTTTGACGCAATCTGCATGGTTCTGGCAGTAGTACATTTATATCTGAACGAACCTGTATCGGTGGAGATGGCAACATAGAGATCAAATGCAGCATTATAGCTAAGCGTCACCCCGAGTGCTTCTGACAATTCAAAAAGCATTTCCCCGGTTGATGAGCAGGCCGGTTCAACCCATCGATAATCCCCGAATTTTCTATGCGAACAGTGATGATCAATAACCAGAAAAGGTTTGTTGTTCATCAGGTCAACTGAATGGTCACCAAGACGGGCAACTTCGCCACAATCAAGAGCAATAGTCACCGGTGGCTCATCCGCCGTGGCGATAAAATCGAAAAGAGCATCTAGATCATGGCTGACCTTGTCGCAATCTGGAAGAAAATCGAGCAGATGACTTACAGGAGCCTCGGTGTAGCTGAACACCGACTTTCCCATAGCACGAAGAATGTCAGCAAGAGCAAAAAGCGACCCGAGCGCATCACCATCAGGATGCACATGGGTTAACAGAACAAAATTTTTGTGCTGTTGAACCAGCTGTACAATTTGTTCAGGGACTCTATTGCTCGTTTTTTCGCTCATCAGATATTTCCTGAAACAGATCCTCAAGCTCTCTGACCTTATCGGCCTTGTCATCATAGCGAAACATCAGTTCAGGGGTATACCGCATATTCATCGTCTTTGCCAGATGACTTCTCATGAAGCCCTTTGCTTTATCAAGACTTTTCTGAACCTGCCCCCTGTTTTTCGCTCCTTCAAAAATAGTATAAAAAATCCGAGCAAGTTTCAAATCATCTGTTACTTCAACCCGAGAAATCGATACATTACTCAATTTCTGATCACGAACCGTACTTATCAGAAGAATAGAGAGTTCATTCTTGATCACATCTGCAACTTTGACCGCACGCTTTACAGTCGTGCGGCCAAGGCCGATAGAATCAAGCGTCTCTCTGGGATCCCACGCTGTCATTACTTCTCTTCACCGTCATTGTCACTGCTGAGAGTCGCTTCAACCTCCTTCATTATGAAGGCTTCAAGCTGATCTCCCACTTTAATATCGTTGAAGTTCTCAACACCGATACCACATTCATAACCGGTGAGAACCTCTTTAGCGTCATCCTTGAAACGTTTGAGCGAGCTGATCTTACCGGTATAGACAACAATACCTTCACGAAGCACTCGAACCCCTGCGTTACGCTGGATTTTACCATCTGAAACAAACGATCCAGCAATTGTTCCCACTCGAGGAACACTGAAGGTATCACGCACCTCGGCAGTACCGATAACTTCTTCCCTATAGGTAGGTTCAAGCATGCCGACCATTGCCTTTCTGATATCATCAAGGGCATGGTAGATGACATCGTAAGAACGAACATCAACATTTTCTTTGGCTGCAAGTTCCTTAACTTTCAGGGTCGGTCGAACGTTGAAGCCGATGATGATCGCCTCTGATGCTGATGCCAGAAGGATATCGGACTCGGTAATAGTGCCGGTTCCTTCATGAAGGACACGAACCTTGATTTCCTTGGTGGAAAGCTCTTCTGCCGCTTTGGCAAAAGCTTCAAGGGTACCCTGTACATCGGAACGAATGACCACTTTGAGTTCCTGAACCTCGCCTTCACTCATTTTCTCGAACAGTCTATCAAGAGAAATCTTGGAGTTTGCACCAAGCTCTACTTCCCTTGCTTTCTGTGATCTTGCCTGGCTGACGCTCTTGGCCATCTTTTCATCGGTAACAACGATGAACTCGTCACCTGCCTGCGGCACACCTGCAAGACCCTGAACCTCTACCGGAATAGACGGTCCGGCCTCTTTGATGGCCCGGCCTTTGTAATCGAGCATTGCCCGAACCTTGCCGCTGTGCTGACCGACGACAAAATAGTCACCGGTACGAAGAGTACCCTCCTGAACCAGAATCGTTGCTACTGCACCGCGTCCCTTGTGAAGCTGCGCCTCAACAACCCGGCCCTTTGCTTTACGTTTCGGATCAGCTTTTAACTCCAGCATTTCAGCCATCAACTGAATAGCTTCAAGCAGATCGTCAATACCGTATCTCTGCTTTGCCGAGGTTTCAACGAACATCGTGTCACCACCCCACTCTTCAGGTGAAAGATTCAGCTCGGCCAGTTCACGTTTTACTCGGTCCGGATCGGCATTATCCTTATCAATCTTATTCACCGCTACCAGAATCGGCACCCCTGCTGCCTGCGCGTGTCTGATCGCTTCACGGGTCTGATCCATAACACCGTCATCGGCTGCTACAACCAGAACAACAAGGTCGGTGATCTGTGCCCCGCGGGAACGCATTTCTGTAAATGCGGCATGGCCCGGAGTATCAACGAAGGTTACGTCACCTGCAGGAGAAGTCACATGATACGCACCGATATGCTGGGTAATACCGCCCGCCTCGCCATCGGCAACATCCGTCTTCCTGATTGCATCAAGAATTGAGGTTTTACCGTGGTCGACGTGTCCCATAACAGTTACGACCGGTGATCTCGGAATTGCCTCACCGCCTTCCTGTTGCGCCTCATCGAGCATCTGGATACCGATTTCTTCGGTAATACCCTGCTCTACTTCATAACCGAATTCGGTAGCGATCAGCATAGCTGTATCGACATCAACGGCCTGATTGATAGTAGCCATAACACCAAGCCCCATCAGCTTGGCAATAACTTCACCGGCTTTTACTCTCATACGGCTTGCAAGCTCGCTGACAGTAATAGTCTCGTAGACAGTGATACGTTTTTTAATCGCTTTCATCTCCGGAGCCTGCGGCTGAAGCATTCTATCCGGCTGTCTCTTGCCGCGCTTGCCCCGCTTGCCGCCGGTACGCTGATAGTCATTTCCGAAATGGGTAAACTTGACGTTCTTTCCACCAGGTTTTTTCAGGCCCTTGGAGGCGCGACGGCTGTCTCTGTCCTCTTCTTCAGCAGGCCCTTTTTTGACTTTCTTTCGACCGCCCTTACTGGCACTGTCATCCTGATACAGGGTATCAAGGCCCTGTTCTACAACCGGCCCACCCCTTCTTGCAGTACTTGGACGAACAGGCTTTTTCTTCGGTCTTGGCATTGCAGATTCTTCATTCTCAACCGGAAGCTCAATAGTGCCGACAACCTTTGCCATACCTTTTCGAGGAGGCAGAGGTCTCTTCTGATCTCTTTGACCAGGCTTTTTCTGCTCATAGCGCTGCCCCTGCTGACCAGGCCTGTCAAACTTCGGTTTCCTGTCCTGAAATTCAGTTCTCGGAGCCTGTGTTTCTCTTTTTTCAGCCTGAACCGGCTCAACCCTTTCAACAGGAGCAGGCTTCTCTTCTACCGGTTTTTCAGGTACAGATATTTTTTCAACGACTGGCTGGGCTACTGTTTTTTCCTGAACAGGCTGTTCTATCGCAGGCTTCACAGGGCTTTGCTTTTCTTCGTACTGAGCAGGTTCTTTCTTTGCAGCAACGGGTTCTGCAGGTGGTATTTTTTCGGCAGTCAGGGCATTCTTAACAGCATCGATATCAGCCTTCGGCGCAACTTCAGCCTTCACATCAATCCGGGCATCATCAGATGCGTCTTCATGTTCTGATACCAGATCTTCCTTTTTGCGACGAATAACCGTAGAACGACGTCTGATGACAGTTGGAGCACCTTCAGCCCCTCCACCTATACGTTTTTCCACCAGTTTGGTTTCACTGTTCTGCAAAACCTCGTTGCGAATCCTTGCTGCAGTATCATCATCGACGGTGGAACTATGCCCTTTAATGTCATATCCCTCGTCCATCAATTTATCGGCCAATGCCTTACTGCTCATGCCCGCTTCTTTTGCCAGTTCGTAAACCCTCACCCTGCTCATTACTAACTCCCGTTCTCCGTCCAGTCGTTTTTAATTTGTACTTCTCTTTCAAAAAAGCAGCTGCCGACTGCTTTTACACCTTTCATAACTAGAGCCTGAAAACCCTTTTCCATTTCTTCCGGTTTTTCATGAAGCCAGCCTGACAGGCGTCTGTTTTACAGCAATATGCCCCCCGACCCTGTTCCTTTTGCTCTACGTCCTGCACAGGTTGTCCATCCTGCCAGGTAAATCTGTCGAGCTCACCCTGATCCGCTTTTCTGCCGCAGGATATACAGGTCCGTTCGGGATATTTTCTACTCTTCTTCACCTTCAGCTTCTTCTGAAACCTTCTGTTCTTCAACCGTCTCAACTATCTCTTCAGATACTTCCTGCTGAGCTGTTTCTCCGTCGACTTCAGCTTCACTTACTTCAGCCGCAGGCTTTACAACGGCAGGAGTATGTTTTCCTGCTTCGTACTCAGCCACAAGCTCCGGGTAGTCATTTTTTCTCCTCTGCGCTTCACTGATCAGTTTTTCAGCAAACTCATCGTTGATAGCACGCAGTACGACAAGATCATTAACTGTCTTTCCGGCAAGCGCTGCAATTGAAACCACGCCTTTGGCAAAAAGCTGATCAGCAAGCGCCTCTTCGACACCATTGAGGCTCAGAAGAGATTTATATCCTTCGTTTTGAAGATTGGCATAACGCTGTTCACTCTTGACATCGATACGCCAGCCAAGCAGCTTCGAAGCAAGACGAACGTTCTGGCCCTGGCGGCCAATAGCCAGTGACAGCTGGTCGTTTGGTACAACTACGAGAAGAGACTGGTTATCTTCATCGACCATAACCATGCTGACATGGGCCGGAGCCAATGCGTTATACACATATTTTGCCGGATCCGGACTCCAGGTAACAATATCGATACGCTCACCCTGAAGTTCCTGTACAACGTTCTGTACACGTGAACCTTTCATACCGACGCATGCACCTACCGGATCGACGTCACTTTCTGAGGAGCTGACAGCTATCTTGGCACGGAACCCGGGTTCGCGGCTTACAGAAACGATACGCACGATACCTTCTGAAATTTCTGGCACTTCCATCTGGAAGAGTTTGGCCAGAAAATCATCAGCCGTTCTTGAAAGTACCAGCTGAGAATCACGGCTGTTCTGACGAACATCAAGCAGATAAGCCCGAATTCTGTCACCCTGTTTATAGGAACGCTTGGGAATCTGCTGATCTTTAGGAAGAACGGCATCGGTACGGCCAAGGTTGACGATCATATTGCCGCGTTCAAAACGCTGGACTATACCGCTGACCACCTCACCCTTTCGATCTTTAAACATCTCGAAGATGACATCGCGTTCAGCGTCCTTCATCTTATGGATAATAACCTGCTTGGCTGATTGGGCTGCAATGCGACCGAGATCGGTAACATGCTCCATTTTTTGTCCAAGCTCATCACCAAGCTGAACGTCGGGATCAAGAATTTTCGCCTCTTCAAGACTGATCTCGGTCTGCTCATCCTCGACCTCTTCCACGACACTACGAAACTGAAAGATCTCAACTTCACCGTATTCTTCACTGTATCTGACTTCAATATCTCTACGGCTTCCCAGTTTCTTGCGAGCAGCTGACTGCACAGCTTCTTCAATAGCTTCGATGAGCAATTGTTTGTCAAAACCGCGGTCTCTGCTGATCTGGTCAATGATGCGCTTTAAATCTGACGACATTCTCGTACCCCGTAAATGGTTATTCCTGCTTTTTCCTTAAGCAACTGATCTTTGTTTTTATTTTAAATACAGGCGCGCCTGATTGATATCTTCCATGACAAAACCGAATTTTTCGCCTTCGTCAGGATCAAAAGTAATTGTACCGTTAGCATTCACATCGCTGATGACGCCGACAAACACTTTTTGCCCATTGACGGGATTATGCAGTTTTATCTTTGCATACTGTCCAGTAAACCGTTCAAACTCTTTACTGTTTCTCAGTGGTCGCTCAATACCCGGTGAAGAGACTTCAAGATGATAGGCATGACTGATAAAGTCTTCAACCTCAAGCCAGGCACTAAAATCGCGACTCACCTCAACACAGTCGTCAAGGCTCACGCCTTTTTCACTGTCTATATAGATTCGCAGGATCCATCCTCTGTCTTCCTGCCTGAACTGTATATCAAACAGTTCGAGCCCCATGGAAGGCAGCAAAGATTCTGCGTAAGTCTTTATTTTATCAATAACCAATTCACTCATTCGTACTCACTCAACCTGTAAATCAGGCATAAAAAAAAGCGGGCAAAGCCCACTTTCGATAGCCTCAACGTGCGAGGTATACTTCCAAGGAAATCAACAGTGCTGCTGCTCACTTCCTTTCAGCAAACAAACACTGCCTGATACAGGCTTGTCTACAGAACAGAATATAAATAACACATTTTTAACAGCAGGTCAAGGGGAAAGGCGTAGAATGCAGGCACAGTCATTGGTTGCAGAGAAAAAATTCATGATTATCGATTATACCACGCAACGAAAAATGAAAAATAAAATTGACAAACATCACCCTTGCCTTTACAACAGCCATTTATTTTACAGCCAGCCCAAAAAAGCAACCGAGCTTGACGGCTGACCAGTTAACAGTAACCATCTGTTACCGCGGAAACTTTATTACCCGCTGATTTTCATCTTTTTTTCAAGTTCCACTCCGCGTGCTGGCGACGATATAATCTGAATAACAAAGAAGGACAAATGACCGACAAAACCCTCATCATTGCAGAGAAACCAAGTGTAGCAGCTGACCTTGTCAAAGTGCTGCCCGGAAAATTCAAAAAGGAGAAAACCCATTACGAGGGGGACTCCCATATCGTTTCCTATGCCATTGGTCACCTTGTTTCTATCTGTTATCCTGAGGAGATTGACCCTAAATATCAGAAATGGGACATATCCACCCTGCCGATTATCCCAGAGGCATTCCCTTTAAAAGGCCTTGACGGAACCAAGACCCAACTCAACGCCCTGCAGAAACTCATTCGCAGAAAAGATGTGACGGAAATCATCAATGCCTGCGATGCCGGTCGTGAGGGTGAACTGATCTTCAAATATATTATCAATTTTGTCTGGAACCAGTCCGTTGCCAAAAAGAAATTCAGACGCCTCTGGCTGCAGTCCATGACAGCCGAAGCAATCAAGGACGGGTTCAATCATCTCCGTAATAATGAAGAGATGACGGCACTTGAAGACACAGCCCTGTGCCGGTCTGAATCAGACTGGCTGATCGGTATCAACGCCACCAGAGCTCTGACCGGCTATAACTCCAGACGCGGCGGTTTCTTCCTCACCCCGTGCGGCCGTGTTCAGACCCCGACCCTCTCGCTGCTTGTAAAAAGAGAGAGAGAAAGAAATGCCTTTGTACCGGTGCCCTACTCTAATCTCATAGCAACGTTCAGTTACAACGGTCACAGCTACAAAGGGAAATGGATTGATACCGGGTTCAGGAAAGACGAAACAAACCCGCACCTGAGGCAGGACCGCATCTGGGAACCGGAAAAAGCTGATGCAATCGTTGTTAAATGCTCAGACAAACCCGCTGAAGTAACAGAGACCAGCAAAAAGTCGACACAGAAATGTCCGCCTCTCTATGATCTCACGTCACTTCAGAGGGAAGCAAACTCGCGCTTTGGTTTTTCAGCCAAAAACACGCTTTCTCTTGCCCAGGCACTCTATGAACGCCACAAGGTGCTGACTTATCCGAGAACCGACTCCAAGCATCTGCCGGAAGACTACATCAAGCCGGTCTATGATATTATGGCCGTACAAGGCAACTGGAAATACGGAAAATTTGCCGATGAGGCAAGAAGCAAGAAACGGATCGGACCGAATAAGCTGATCTTCAACAACCAGAAGATTTCTGATCACCACGCCATTATCCCGACCACCAAATTGCCGTCCAACCTGAGCGAACCCGAACAAAAGATATACCAGATGGTCGTTCAACGTTTTCTTGCTGTTTTCTTCCCGGCCGCCGAGTACAACAACACGAGAAGATTATCGGTCGTTGAAGATGAGACTTTTTTGAGTGAAGGCAAAATCCTGGTTGTTCCGGGATGGCGGGCAATATATGACGCAGACGGTGGCGGCGACAAAAGCGACACCGTTCTTCAACCGCTTCCGAAAGACAAAAATATCATTTGCGGCGAGATCGAAAAAATCGACACAGAGACCAAACCCGCTCCTCGTTTTAATGAGGCGACTCTTCTCTCCGCCATGGAAAACTCAGACAAGTTCGTTGAAGATGAAGAGCTTGCCGATGCCATGAAGGAACGTGGGCTGGGCACCCCGGCAACACGTGCGGCAATTATTGAGAAGCTCATCAACGAAAAATATGTCGTAAGAGAGGGCAAAGAACTTGCCCCGACCGGCAAGGCTTTTGAACTGCTTGCCCTTCTTGAAGCAATGAAAATCGATGTTCTGGCCTCTCCCGAAATGACCGGTGAATGGGAATACAAACTCAATCTTATTCTCTCCGGCCGTTTTACCAGAGAAAAATTCATGGATGAAATCCGTGAACTTACCCGCCATATCACAGAGCAGATTAAAAACTTCGAAGAAGGCCAAAACGTTCCTGAAGCGTCCTTTTCCCCGGTTGACGGAGTAAAGTACTTCACAACACCGACCGCCTACGTAGCTGAAGACAAATCTGTTACAATCAGAAAGGTTTTAGGCGGCCGGGTAATGAATGAGGAGGAAATTGTCCAGCTCATTAAAGGGGAGACCTTGGGACCTTATTCAGATTTTAGATCCAAAAAAGGCAAATCATTCACAGCTTCAATCAGAATTAATAATAAAAAAGTTGATTTTCTTTTTGCCGATTCAACCGACGATCTTGACACAGAAGCCGTGAAAAAAGAGGCCCCGCTTGGCAATTCGCCCATCGACGGGACACCGGTTTTTGAAACACCCGCCGGTTATATGTCAGAGTCTGCTCTTGACGGTGACGACAAAAAAGGGTTAAAAATCAGTAAAATCATTCTTTCTAAAAAAATAGAACCGCAACATATTGCTCAATTACTGGATGAAGGAAAAACAGAGCTAATACAAGGTTTCATTTCTAAAAAACGCAGACCGTTTGACGCCTATCTGCTGCTTGGGAAAACAGGGAAAATCACCTTTGAATTTCCACCCCGCAAGAAAAAGGAATAAAAACAAGGCTGCAATTCTCTTCCTGCAAGACAGGACATTCACCATGAAACAATTAAAAAAAGAATACCGGGAAAAATCAGGGCTCGAGCTGGCTGCACTGTGCACAAAAATTGCGCTTGACGCCAAAGCCGAAGATCCAGTTGTTCTCGACGTGAGAGGCAAGGCCTCTTTTACAGATTATTTTATCATCTTAAGCGGTCGCTCCACCCGTCATGTTCAGGGTATCGCCGAGTCCATTGAAGGTGCGCTTAGCGCCAAAAGGGTCAGTGCCACCAGCGCTGAAGGACTTCAGGAAGGACAATGGGTACTGCTCGATTTTAACGATGTGGTAGTCCACGTCTTCTATCACGAGCAACGCAAGTTCTTTGACCTTGAAGGGTTATGGCATAACGCCGACAGACTTGATATAGACGAGCTTATCGAGGAATAACACCATGCAATATATGAGTACCAGAGGGGGAATCAATCCCATCGGTTTTACCAGTGCTGTAATGATGGGTCTGGCTGAAGACGGCGGTCTTATTTTACCCCGAACAATTCCACGGGTCGGCAGCGACACTATCAGTTCATGGCAAAAACTGAGCTATCCGGATCTTGCCTTTGAGGTTATGTCACGTTTTATCGATGACATCCCGAGCAGTGATCTCAAGGAGATGATCACCAAGTCTTACAAGACTTTCAACCATAAGGATGTTACGCCTCTGGTTCACAAGGGAGATCTGCATATTCTCGAACTCTTTCACGGCCCAACCCTTGCATTTAAAGATGTTGCTCTGCAGTTTCTCGGCAACCTCTTTGAGTACCAGCTGAAAAAGAGCAATGAAACGCTGAACATTCTCGGTGCAACCTCAGGTGATACCGGCAGCGCTGCTATTTATGGCGTCCGGGGCAAGAAGAATATCAACATCTTCATTCTCCACCCGCACAAACGGGTCAGCCCCATTCAGGAAAAACAGATGACCACGGTGACCGACGACAATGTGTACAACATTGCCATTCGAGGCACCTTTGATGACGGCCAGGCCATTATCAAGCAGATATTCAACGATATCGAGTTCAAAAAACAGTATTCGCTCGGCTCCATCAACTCCATCAACTGGGCACGCGTGCTTGCACAGGTTGTCTACTACGTTTACTGTTACCTGCACATCAAGAATCACGAGCAGGATGTCAGTGTTGACTTCTCAGTGCCAACCGGAAACTTCGGTGACATCTTTGCCGGCTATATAGCCAAGAAAATGCTGCCGGAAGGCTCCATCAGAAGATTGATTCTGGCCACCAACTCCAACGATATCCTGAGCCGCTTTGTCAACAACGGTGACTACTCCCTGGGTGATGTTAAAGTAACATCCAGTCCATCGATGGATATTCAGGCCGCGTCAAACTTTGAGCGTTATCTTTATTACCTGATGGACTGTGAAGCGTCGAAAACGAAGGATCTCATGCTGAGTTTTGCTCAAACCGGCAAAATTGACCTTTCAGGCTACAAAGATATCATCAATCGTGATTTTTCAGCTTCTGCTGTTTCTGAAGAAGATGTTCTTCAGACCATCCGTGATTTTAAGGAACAGCACGACTACATTCTTGATCCTCATACCGCCGTTGGTGTTAAAGCGGCACTTGAACACAAACGTTCAGGCATTCCGATCATCTGCCTCTCCACCGCGCATCCTGCGAAATTTGGTGCGGCAGTAGAAGAAGCCATCGGTCAGCAGCCGCCAGTTCCCGATCAGCTGATCGGCATCATGGCCAGAGACTCCAGATGCGAGATTATGGAAAGCGATGCTGAACTGATTAAAGAGTACATCAGAAAACACGCAATCGTCTGATATTTTTTACGCACGATATGATCAGTTACAGGAAACAGGTTGAAGAGTGCGTTGACTTTCTGAAAACGAAAGTCAACCGCACCCCGAAAACGGTTATCCAGCTTGGTACAGGCTTAAGTGATTTTGCCAGATTCATCGAACAGGATCTTTGCATACCCTACGCTGATCTTCCGCATTTTCCCCGATCGACCGTTGAAAGCCATCGGGGAAATCTTATTTTCGGCCGGTTAAACGGCTGTGATGTGGCCGTGCTTCAAGGCCGCTTTCATTTTTACGAAGGATACTCCACCAAAGAGGTGACCTTCCCAATCCGGGTACTCTCACTGCTTGGTGCCTGCAACCTCATCGTCACCAACGCCTCCGGCGGGCTTAACCCCTTGTTTCAGCCGGGAACTATTATGGTGATGCGAGATCATCTCAACTTTCTCGGTGAAAATCCTCTGCGCGGGGAGAACATTGATGACTGGGGACCAAGGTTTCCCGATCTTTCGGTTCCCTATTATCCGCCCTACATACAGACTGCATTACAGAGCGCTGATCTGCACAAGATCACCAGGATCGTCACCGGCACCTATGTCTGCATTCCAGGCCCGAGCCTGGAAACACCAGCCGAAACTCGATGGCTGAGAAATTGTGGTGCGGACGCTGTGGGCATGTCCTCGGTTCCTGAAGTTATCGTCGCCATTCATGCCGGGATGAAAGTCCTGGGATTATCAGTCGTTTCAAACGTCAACGACCCGGACAATTTCCAGCCGATACTGCTTGAAGACATCATTGAGGCAGCGAAGCAGACAACACCAAAGCTTGAAAAGCTGATTACGGAAATTATTCAGCATCTGAAATAGGAACAGTATACACCAGGTAATTTTACAGGAGCTAAAGCATGACTGCCAAGAACGACATGATTATTCTCACTGCCGGTTACTGCCTGCCCGAACCGTTTCAGTCCAGCCTTATCACTGACGGCGGTATTGCTGTTGACGGCGATACCATTATAGCAGTCGGCACACGGGAGCAACTTCTTGATCAGTACAAGGAGGCAAAACACATCCACCAACCGGATGGCTTGCTCATGCCCGGCCTTATAAACACCCACACCCATGCTGCAATGGCCTGTTTCCGTGGGTTTGCCGATGACCTGCCTCTGATGACCTGGCTGACGGAACATATTTTCCCGGTAGAAACCCACCTCACCGAAGACATTGTCTACTCCTCCACGCTGCTCAGTTGCGCCGAAATGATTAAAAGCGGCACCACCTCATTTTGCGACATGTATCTTTTCGCCAAAGAGGTTGCAAAAGCTGCCGATTCCTGCGGCATGAGAAGCTGGCTTGGTGAGGCTATCTATGATTTTCCGTCCCCGAATTACGGAGATCTTGAAAACGGCTTTGTCTATATGACTGAACTTTTTGAAACCTACAAAGACCATGCGCTGATCACGCCTGCAACAACGCCACATTCCGTTTACACCTGCTCTCCTGAACTGCTGCAGCGGGTCAGCAGATTCGCCGCGGAAAAAGAAGCTCTCTTTGTTGTTCATCTCTCGGAAAACAAGGCTGAAGTTGAAACCTGTATGAATCAGTATGGAGTAACCCCGACTGAACACCTGAACAAGCTTGGTCTTCTTCAGGCAAATACCCTTGCCGCTCACTGTGTTCAGCTCACCGATAACGACATAAGGCTGCTTGCTGAAAATAGGGTTAAAGTCACCCATTGCGCAGAATCAAACATGAAACTGGCTTCGGGTATTGCACCCGTGCCGACCATGCTGAAAGAAGGAATCACCGTATCGATAGGTACCGATGGTGCAGCCAGCAATAACGATGTCGACATGTTTACCGAAATGGATACTGTTGCAAAAATCCATAAGGTAGCAGCCCTTGATTCAACCGTCATGACAGCTGAAGAAACCCTTCATGCAGCAACCCTTGGCGGTGCAAAAGCACTTGGTGCAGAAGACAGGATCGGCTCACTGGCAGTCGGCAAGAAGGCAGACTGTATCATTGTTGATTTTAATCAGCCTCACCTGAGTCCGGTCTATAACTTCCCCTCTCATCTGGTCTATGTTGTTAAAGGAGGAGATGTTACTCATTCAATGATCAATGGGAAAATGGTCATGGAAAATCGCACACTTCTCACCATTGATGAGCAGCAGGTAAAAACCCGGATGGGAGAACTCGCCCGGCTGTTGAATGAAATACGGGAAAAAAGCAGAAAAACAGAGTAGAATATATGGAGTCAGTCAGCCTCTTGACTTTATTGGTTGACTGCTCTAGATTTGTTTTTTATACAAGGTTGATTACCACTTTGTGATGGTTATCATTAATCAATAGTATTACAGCTATTTACCTGAGGTGTTCATATGTTCGGACTTGGTGTTCAGGAATTAATCATTATTCTGGTCATAGTGGTAATCATCTTTGGGGCAGGAAAACTGCCTGAAATTGGTTCCGGTATTGGTAAAGGAATCAAGAATTTTAAAGAAGCCACCAAAGGCGATGACGAGAATGCAAAAAAACTCGAAGGCGATTCTGACGAAGATAAAAAAGCCTGATCGGGCCGCAAAAAAGGGAGTAGTGACATTATGTTTGGACTTGGAATGCAGGAATTGCTGATAATTCTTGCCATAGCATTTTTAATTTTTGGCGGAAAAAAACTTCCTGAAATTGGCTCAGGGCTTGGAAAAGCCATAACCTCTTTCAAAAAAGGGCTTAAAGAAGTCGAAGAAGAGGGAAAAGAAGTTTGCGACAGTATCCCTGGAGTAAAAGAAGTTACCGAAATTAAAGAGACTGTGGATAAGGTTAAGAACTCCACAAAGATTCTCTAAGCGGCATCGTTTCGTAAAGCGGCTGTTTATGCTGTAAACAGCCGCTTTTTTCCGTCCGGACTAGCTTAGCTCCGGTTCATCGCTTTTGTATTCGTTCCACTGCCAGAATCTTTTCTGCAGCCAGGACTCTCTCTCGGCAGCAGTCAGTTCATCGTGTTCCTTTCGATGCAGTGCGGCAAGCATATCCCTTCTGTGCTGCCGAATCTTTTCTTTCAACACACGTATAAAATCCATCTGATTAAAAGCGCCTTCGGTGTCATCGCTCTGGCCGGGTTCATTTTCATCCTGTACCAGCAGATCAAGTTCCTGCATTGAATGAACAGCTCCGTCTTCCGTTAAAAAAAGTCCTGAACTGTCCACCGTCGCCATAACCTGGCCATATTCATTCTTCAGGTTGAACTTGCCGCCGCTCACATGGGCAAGAGCAATGGCACCTACCCCTGCCTCTTTGAGACTGACAAGTTCACCATTTCCGGATCCACTGCCCATCCATACCAGCAGCTGTTCAAAAATCGGATCATTTTCATCGATCCAGTTATTATGATCAACGTCATATACAGCAAGCTCATTGTAACCTGAGCCTGTCAATGGTCCAAACAACTCACTCCCGTCGTTGATGATCGCATCGCTGTTCTTATCAAGGGCGAGAAAACCTGATCCGCTTTTCAAACCGCAGATATTTTCCTCCTCACCGTCACAATCCAGATCAAAGGAGAAGGAGAAATCATCTTCAAGCATATCAAGGCCTGCTGTAAAATTGAGCACTATCGGGTCGACCAGCACGCCTCCTAAGCCAGAGAAGCCAGTAATTGTCTGTGATACCTCACGACTCTCCATAAAGAGGTCCAGGGTAAAGTTAATCTCTCTGCCGTCCTCAGTTCGTACCGAACCGCTGCTGTTCACCTTCAGCGATTGCGTTTCAATGGTCGTTGCGTTGACGCCAAGGTTTATTTGAAAAGGCTGGTTGCCTACCCTGTAAAAACGTGTCACCGGCCGCCTATTCCCGGTAATGAGTTCGGTTGATGGAGAATGTTGACTATCAGTAGTGACACTGGCACTCCTGCCTGTGAGTGTCTGCACCAACTCTTTGGCAAGAGTGTGCTGGCTTTCTACCGTACAAAGCTTCTCACCGTTTTCTGTTGAATTTTCGATCGTACTGGTCGATGAGGCTCCAGCCTGATAACTGAAAGCGGTTCCAGAGAAATTGCGCGGCAGGTTAAGGTTGAATTGGGTAAGGTTATTGGGGTTCTGTCTTGTTTGACTCAGTGCGAGTCGTGTCACATCCGTGTGCCCTTTGGTAGCTTCCATGCTGAGTTCAGATGACAAAATTTTCATTTCATCCCTCCTCAGTTTAAATTGATTTGAATAAGGGCTTACCTCTCTCTTTTCGACTGATTTATTGAAATTAAATAGCCAAAAAGAGGAGAAAATCCACGTTTTTCAACACTATTGACTTTTGAATTTTCTTTTTGTAAATATACTTGGTTGTCGTTATGTATATTGTCTTAGTTTTTCTGGTGTATTCCCATCCAGTTGCAGCCTACAGACGCTTAAACTCTGCATAACCATGCAGATTTCTTTTATTAAATCAGGAGAAAAGAATGTGTCGTTTAGCCCTGAAAACAGCCAATGAGCCATTCTCGCCGTACGAGGTGCTCACTGCAATGGAAGCCATGCAGGAAGGTTACGATGGCTCCGGTCTAGGCCTTTTGCTCCGCGGCGTGGAGTTCGAAGATTTCAAATACGACTCCCGTTTCCCTATTCTGTCCGGTATCGCCCACACAGAAGAGGCATGGGATCGTCTGAATGATTTCATGGATGACCGTGGTTACGAGCTCAAATATGATCACCGTTTCCACATGAACGATGATTTTGTCGATGGCGGAGACCGCTTTCGTTATTTCATCCGCGCATACCGTATGCCGAAGCAGTTCAGAGATGTCAGCACCGAGGAACGTGAGCAGGAGATGCTCAAAACCCGCCTGATGCTCCGTAAGGACGGAGAGATCAAAAATGATCTTACCGTTTTTTCTTTCTATCCGGATGTCATCATGATCAAAGAAGTAGGCTGGCCGCTCGAAATCGGCAACCTTCTCAACCTCCAGGATGGTCAGTTGAAATCCAGGGTCTGTATGGCACAGGGAAGACAGAACACCAACTACGGTATCAATCTTTACGCCTGTCACCCATTCTTCATTCAGGGTATCGCCACCATGACCAACGGTGAAAACACCGCATTTGTGCCGATCCGTGACTGGCTTCTTGGCCGTAATATCCCAGGATATGTCGGATATCAGTCTGACTCCGAGGTATTCGCCCACATTCTTCACTACACCACCAAAGTACTTAAGCTTCCTCTTGAGGCCTACAAACATATCATCACTCCGCTCAAGACCGATGAACTCATGGTTCATCCCCAGGCAGACTTCCTTAAAGGTCTTCGTGATGCATGTAAGAGACTTGTTATTGACGGCCCCAACGCTGTTATCGGCACTCTGCCGGATGAAACCTGCATGCTGACCATGGATCAGAAGAAACTTCGTCCTGCAACTGTCGGCGGCAGAGAGGGTGCCTGGGCAATTGCATCTGAGACCTGCGGCGTTGCTGCTATGATTCCGGATCGTAACCCGGCCTTTGATTTTCAACCA
>QKIH01000079.1 GCA_003249645.1 Desulfobulbaceae bacterium
TTGTGTTAGAATTATTCAAAAAGTCAATACTATGAATTTCATATCCCAGCTGCGAAGCTCTTTTTTTCAACGTCTTTTATCGCTTTTCATACTTGCGTTTCTGTTCCAGTTTCTGGTTATCAGTTTTATTGTCCTTCCTTTTTTTAAAACCTATTCATTTGAGTTGATGAAGAACGAAGCCAATCTGGTGCTTGACTATATCTATCATACCGTTGATGCCAATTATGAAGAGCTCAATTCCGTCATCAATCTGACTGAAGCGACCACCAGCGAAACCGCTTTAAGTGTTCTCAAAAGTGCCGACATGATCGTGCAACAGTATTATGATCTTTACAAAGAGGGGGTCTTGAGTGAAGCCGAAGCCAAAGCGAGAGCAATCCGGGCCATACGGGAACTTCGCTACAAGGATAACGACTATCTTTGGATCGTAGATCGGGACTATCGTCTTATCGCGCATCCGGATGCCGGGTTGGAGGGCAGTGACGCGCAGAAACTGAGCGATGCACACGGCAATTATATTATCAAGGAGATGGTTGATCTGGCCGTCAAGAACAAGAAAGGAAGTTACACCTATTACTGGCATAAGCTCGGTGAGAGCGAACCTCAGAAAAAAAAGGCGCTCTTTGTTCTCTTTGAACCCTGGATGTGGACCCTGGGCAGCGGTGTCTACAGCAAAGACACGGAAGAGTTGGTCGAACAGTACCATCAACAGCTGCAACATAAACTTGAAGATCTGGTCAAAGAGACCAGAATTGGAAAGAGCGGATATTTCTATATTTTTGACGGTAAACATAACATGCTGTTTCACCCCAATGAAAATGTACTCGGCAGCGCTTTTGCCAAAATACGCAATCCTCATACGGATGAGACCGTAGCGGCGTCGCTGGAAAAAGCAGCCCATTCGCAGAACAGGACGCTGGAGTATATTTGGGACAAGCCCGAAGATAAAGATCATTTTATCTACAAGAAAATATCATGGGTCAGGTATTACGCACCGCTTGACTGGTATATCGGTTCTTCGATCTATCTCGAAGAGCTTGAAGAGCCTGCGGAAGCTTATAAATATGACTATTTCCTGCTTATTGCGGTGCTTTTCATCGTCATCCTTGTCATTCTTATCAGGCTGCTGGGTAATGTTTTTTCTCCGGTATCTGCTCTTGTCAATGCCGCAAAAGCGGTTGCTGAGGGAGATTTTTCAAAACGTGTCACGTCACATAGCAACAATGAGATAGGCCTGCTTTCGAATGTCTTCAATAACATGATGGACGAGTTGGCCAGACGGAAAGAGGAAGAGGAGCAGAACCGGCAGATCCTGCTGGATGCCAAACTGGAGGCAGAGAGCGCCAATAACGCAAAAAGCGCTTTTCTTGCCAATATGAGCCATGAGATACGAACCCCCATGACGGGGATTCTCGGTTTTGTCGAACAGCTGGCCAAAGGTGAAAAAGATCCTGATCGTCTCAAACAGTTCCAAACGATCAGAACCTCGAGCAACATCCTTCTTGCCGTCATTAACGACATTCTCGATTTTTCAAAAATTGAAAGCGGCAAGATGACTATCGAATCGCACCCGTATAACCTTATGGAGTTGCTTGAAAGTTCGGTAGATATTTTCAGATCCCTTGCCAGTACCAAGAATATCAACCTGCATGCGATGGTTTCCGAAAACATGCCTACCTGTGTCAAAGGGGATCAGATACGGCTCAAACAGGTGATTTTCAATCTGATGAACAACGCCATCAAATTCACGCCTGAAGCGGGCAGTATCACGCTGCAGGCACGTTACGAAGAAGAGAACGGCATCTTTTATGTCGCGGTGATCGATACCGGAGTCGGTATTGCCAAAGAGAACCTTGAGAAGATATTTGAAGTCTTCAGTCAGGAAGATAGTTCCACGACGCGGAAATTCGGCGGGACCGGGCTGGGACTCTCCATCTCATCACGTCTGGTCCGCCTGATGGGAGGGGATCTGCAGGTTGAAAGCAGTGTCGGAGAGGGGAGCAGGTTCTTTTTTGAACTTCCCGCGGAGATCTGTACCA
>QKIH01000148.1 GCA_003249645.1 Desulfobulbaceae bacterium
CCTGGTAATAAAAGCGGGCTGGAAATGGGGAAAATCAGGCTGGGCCTCTGTTGTGTCTTTAATGAACATCCAATCCGATTCAGGGTAAAACAGGCGAAATATATTCTCCGGTTTGATCGCAGTGAGCAGTTGGATATTCTCTCTGATACGATTCTTGAGAATACTTCTGCATTAATTACAGCTGTTCAGGCTTGCCATCATGATGGTATTGGTTCTTTCCGGATTAATTCCAGATTTTTGCCGTTAAAGACCCATCCTGAAGTCCGCTATGCACTTGATGAGTTGCCCGGTTATGAGAAAATTATGGAGCAACTGATGGCGGTTCGAACATATTGTCAGCAAAACAATATTCGTCTCACTTTCCATCCCGATCAGTTCATTCTGCTTTCGTCCCCCAAACTTGCCGTGGTGAAAAACTCAATAGAGGAACTGCTATACCATGATGAGCTCAGCGAGATTATTGGCGCAGATGTTATCAATATTCATGCCGGCGGGGAGTATGGTGATAAGGGTGCTGCCTTAAAAAGGCTGACGGATGTGGTTGCAGACCTGCCTGCGTCTCTTCGTGTTCGCTTGACCATTGAAAATGATGATCGGAGTTATTCGCCTGAAGATCTTTTGCCGGTATGTCGTGAGATGGAACTTCCGCTGGTTTATGACATCCATCATCATCGTTGTCTGCCGGATGGTTTGTCGGAAGAACAGGCAACAGCGCTGGCGTTGGGAACCTGGGATAGAGAACCGCTTTTTCACCTTTCAAGTCCGAAAGCCGGATGGTCGGCAAAAGACCCTAAACCGCACAGCGATATGATCAATCCAGCCGATTTTCCGGATTTCTGGAAAGAGCTGGCCATTACCGTGGAAATAGAGGCTAAAGCAAAGGAAACGGCAATCAGGCAGCTTCAACGGGATCTTGCTTTTGGTTAAACTGTTTTTTTAAAGTCGCTAAGCTTTCTATTTTTTTTTGGGCATAGACCGAGATGAACTCTTCAGGGGTAAGAGCTGGCACGGAGAGGCTGCAACTACGACAGAGCCTGACCATCTGCGGGGGCATCAGGCCGCACCGGCTGAGAACGGTGTCGTCTTGAAAAAGTGTTTTTATGTCACCATCAAATATTTTTTCGCCCTGTGTCAGGGATATTACCCGGGCAATGTTTTCCGCGATGAAATCGATATCGTGGGAAATGATGATCAATGTTTTGTTTTTCTGCTGCAGCTTTTCAAAAACCTGAAGAAGAATGGCCATTTCATGCTGATCGAGCCCTGCGGTGGGTTCATCGAAAATGAGGATAGAGGTGTCCATGGCAACAATTGAGGCCATGGCTGTCCGTTTTCGTTCACTGTAACCAAGATCGTGGGGATTTACTTCCCTGTATCCGTTGAGATCAAAGAGGGTGAGAGCCTCTTCGACCAGGTTGTTGACTTTTTCTTTTCTAAAGCCGAGATTTTTCGGCCCGAAGGCAATCTCCGCCTGCACTGTCTGTTTACAGATCTGATCATCGGGATTTTGAAAAAGCAGGGCCACCTCATGAGCAAGCAGGTTGGTTTGGCAAGACCTGGTGTTGGCTTCATTGATCCATACGTCACCATTTTCAGGTTTCAACAGACCGTTTAGATGCTTAACAAGCGTAGACTTCCCTGATCCGTTATGGCCAGTTATTGCAACCCTCTCCCCTGCTGCAATTTCAAGGGAAATATTGTTGAGTGCTCTGGTTCCTGCAGGATAAGTATATGAAATATTATCAATTCTTATAGTCAACCAGGTTCTCCTTTAGTTTCAGACCGGCAACAGTCTCTGCCAGGGTGACGGCAAGGGGCTCTGTTGCCTGCCATAGACCTTTTTGCTGTGCCAGTTCTGCTGTTTTGGTGTATCTGGTCCGGGCAATCCCAAGAGTTTCAATCGCCGGTTTGGTCAAAACTTCCTGAGGCGTGCCGTCTTTTATGATTTGCCCTTCATGAAGTAATGCTATCCGGTCAGCAAATTCTGCAAGCAGATCTGTTCGCTGTTCGGTGATAATGATGGTCTTCCCCT
>QKIH01000175.1 GCA_003249645.1 Desulfobulbaceae bacterium
TTATTTCCGAAACGGTAAGTTTCTCTTTGCCTCTGAAATCAAGGCAATTCTGACTTCTCCTGCAGTTGAACGGGAAGTCAATCTCCAGGCGCTTTATGATTATATCGGTTTTGAATTTGTTCCTGCTCCGCAGACCATGTTTCAGAATATCAATAAACTCGGTGCCGGACATTATCTTGAGCTGACCAACGGTGAGATCAGAATAACCCGTTACTGGGATCTCAAAATGGGCAGCGGTAAAGCACCTCTCTCATTTGAGGAAGCTGTCGAAAAACAGAAGGTGCTGCTCGACGAAGCGGTAAAAAGTCACCTGATGAGTGACGTGCCGCTTGGTGTTTTCCTTTCAGGCGGCCTTGATTCCAGCGCCATCGTTGCCCTGATGCGCAGACACATCCCGGGTAACCTGAAAACCTTTACCATCGGCTATGAAGACAAGAGTTTCAGTGAGCTCGATTACGCGGCAATCGTGGCCAAGCATTGTGAAACAGACCATCAGGTATTGATGCTCGATGACATCAAACCTGATTATGTCGAAAAAACGCTCTATCACCTCGACGAGCCGATGACGGATCTTTCGACCGTCCCCCTCTACCTGCTCTGCAAACAGGCAAGAGAGCACGTTACCGTTTGTCTCAGCGGTGAAGGAGCCGATGAAAGCTATGCCGGGTACGATCGTTTCAAGGCGGCAAGACTTGCCTCCTATTTCAACATGATCCCGGGACCGGTCAGGCGTCAGGTCGTCGGCAGAATAATTGATATGCTGCCCGATCAGCCGCAGAAAAAAGGTGCCGTCAACATGCTCAAGCGTTTTGTTGAAGGCGCCAATATGCCTGCGGACGGCAACCATCTGCGCTGGCAGTATTTTACCAGTGAAAAAATTGTCAACGGTCTCTTCCAACCCGATTTTTTCAATCACGTCACGGCAGATCCGTTCAGACTCGTTCGTGAATACAGCGCCAGATGTGCCGATGCAGATACCGTCAACAAACAGATCTATCTTGATATGCGCTACATGATGACCGACAGCGTTCTAATGAAGGTGGATAAGATGAGCATGGCCAGCAGCCTTGAAATCCGCGTACCTCTGCTTGACCACGTTCTGGTTGAATTTCTTGCATCGCTGCCCGGTGATTGGAAGCTCAAAGGCCTAACAACCAAACACATTTTCAGAAAGGCCCTTGAAGAGCTGCTTCCTGAAAAAATTGTCTATCGCGGCAAGCAGGGTTACAGCCTGCCGGTCAAACATCTGCTGCGCGGAGACCTGAAACAGTATATGATTACCCTCCTCAGTGAATCGAGGGTGATAAGAGAACATATAAATACAGATTTTGTTAACAAACTCATAGAAGATCATTGTGCAATGAAGCAAAATAACAATCACGTGCTTTGGGCGCTGATGAACGTTGCAATCTGGCACAACAGGTTTTTCGAATAAACACTATAAAGGTGAGAAGTATGAAAGTATTGGTAACAGGCGGAACCGGATTTACCGGAAAAGCACTCGTTAAAAGACTGCTCGATGAGGGCCACCAGGTTGTCGCACTCGACTATCAGGAAGGTCTGAAAACCGAAGAACTGCGCCAGTGGGGGGCCGAGGTCGTAATCGGCACGGTAACCGACAGAGACGTTGTACGCAAATGCATGCAGGGCGTTGATATCGTTCAGCATCTGGCTGCTGCTTTTAGGGAGTTGAATGTTCCCAACACCTACTACGACGAAGTCAATGTCGGCGGCGCAAAAATTGTTCTCGAAGAAGCCTATGCCCAAAAGGTGAAAAAGTTCATTTATATGAGCACCTGTGGTGTTCACGGCAATATCGACAACCCGCCGGGTGGTGAAGATGCACCTATCCAGCCTGCCGACTACTACCAGCGGACCAAATATGAAGCAGAACCACTGGTGAACGAATACAACAAAAAAGGGATGAAAACCGTTATCTTACGACCGGCAGCAATCTACGGACCCGGTGATCCGGAACGTTTTTTCATGATCTTCAGACGGGTTAACAACGGCATGTTCCCGATGTTCGGCAGCGGCAAGACCTATTATCATCCTCTCTATATCGACAATCTGATCGACGCCTGCATGCTTGCCATGGAAGAGGGAAAAGGTGACGGCGGAGCCTACCTGATTGCCGATGAGGAATATGTTGAAATTGAAGACCTCGTTAAAAGAACTGCCAAGGCATTGGGCGTTAAAGTGAAAATCCCCCATTACCCGGTAATGCCGGTTGTTATCGCCGGTCATATCTGCGAAAAGATCTGCAAGCCGTTCAAGATCACCCCGCCGATCTTTCCACGGCGCGTTGACTGGTATCGCCAGAACAGAGCATTCAAAATCGACAGAGCCAAAGCTGATCTCGGTTACAAACCGAAAGTCGGCCTCGATGAGGGCTTAAAACGTACCGGTGAATGGTATAAGAAAGAGGGGTACCTCTCATAATAAACCATTCATACTGAAAGCAAAAAGGCCGGCGGGTAGAAACCCGCCGGCCTTTTCTTATTTGGAGTGCTTTATTTTTCGTTTGTTCGAAGGAGCCCGCTTCTTCTCCTTTTTCACTTTTTCAACAGCAGCTTTTACAGCCTCGACAGTTTTCTCTTCAGTAGGAACCCTGCTTATTCGCAGTGTTTTGTTAAAGATTCTGGCTCGCTGCAAAACTCGCATGATCTGTTTCGGCATACCATACGGCAGATCGACAGTAGAATATTTATCATGAATCGCAATCTGCCCAATATATTCAGAGTCAATATCCGCTTCGTTGGCAATCGCTCCGACAATATTGGCGGGTCGCACACCATCTTCCGAGCCGACCTCTATTCTAAAACGCTCCATCCCTTCTTCCGGCTGCTCTGAAAAGCGCTCGGCTTTTGGTGTTTTTTCTTTTTTGCCGCGCTTCTTTTCCGCAGGCATGGAAGAATCGATCTCCGGCTTCTTGCGTTCTGCTTTTCTCTCTACCGGCTTTTGATCAATGACGATCAGGTTTCCGTAATTTGCCAGAGCTGCAGCGACGACCTCAGGTGCGACCTGATATTCATCACAATATTCTGCAATAACTGAAGGCAGATCATCTGTATACTGGGTTAAAGCCTCGGTAATCGTCTCTTTGAATCTTGATATCCGGATAGCCTTGATGTCTGTCCAGCTTGGTTCACGATACGGCTCTATTGTAGAGTTGGTCTGCCTTTGCAGAGCAGGCAGCAACCTTTTCTGCTGGGAGGTAAGAAAGAGAAAAGCCTTGCCGAAACGTCCGGCACGGCCGGTTCGCCCGATACGGTGGACATATGATTCCGCATCAAACGGCGGATCAAAATTGATAACGTGGCTGATTCGATCAACATCAAGGCCTCTGGCCGCAACATCAGTTGCAACAAGAATTTTTATCTTACCGCTCTTTAACTGTTCAACCATTCTCAGGCGCTGATTCTGCGCGATATCGCCATTGAGAGCACCGCAGGTATAGCCGAGTCCTGCAATAAATTCGGCAAGCTCAAGAGTCTGGGTTTTGGTGCGGACAAAGATCAAACCTGCGACGATATCTTCCGATTCAAGGATAAGCTGCAGCACCTTCTTCTTGACCGCGATGTTTGCAGTCATGGAGTACTGCTGCTCAATATTGATCTTGTGTTCAGACTTTGTGCCAACATTAACTTCTACCGGATCGTTAAGATATTTCTGGGCAATCTGTTTGATTGTCGGCGGCATAGTTGCAGAGAAAAGAGCCACCTGCTTTTCTGCCGGGCTCTGCTGCATGATCCACTCGATATCTTCAAGAAACCCCATATTGAGCATCTCGTCCGCCTCATCCAGCACAACTGCCTTCAGAGAACTCAGTTTCAAAGAGCCGCGACGCATATGGTCCATAATTCGCCCGGGTGTGCCTACAACAACGTGGACACCCTGATCAAGCTTTTTCAGCTGTCCGGCATATTCCTGGCCACCGAAGATGGCAGCGGTTTTTATTTTTTTCAGGGTTGCGCCATACTGCTCAAACGATTCGCATACCTGGAGAGCCAGTTCACGAGTCGGGGTCAGAACAAGAAGCTGCGGATGTTTTTTAAAAGATAAATTTAGATTATTGAGCAGCGGCAAAGCAAAGGCTGCCGTCTTGCCGGTTCCGGTCTGGGCCTGTCCGAGAACATCATGGCCAGAAAGGATAAGCGGGATAATCTGCTGTTGGATAGGGGTCGGATTGCTGTAACCGCATCCGGCAACCGCTTGAAGGAGTTTGTCATTTAGACCCAAAGAGGCAAAGCCGCTCTGTTCCTGCGGTAGAAGTTGTTCTGACATAATAGTTAACACTCAAAGATTATATTAAATTTACGGTACGAGACTACGCTGCATTTTGAAATGGAGGGATGTGCAGGATAACTGCAATGCACGGCGGAAAAGAATTCAGCAGGACAATCGCACCACGGTCCTTTTTCTCAACTGGACACAAACTGTAATGATGTCTGTCAAAATGAATTCGCCATTAAACACTATTTCGACAAACACGCAATGCTTTTCTCCACTATCACCGCAATTTTCCGTTTATCAGCCTTCTTCAGCAAAGGCCAATTCCATGTCAACCATCTCTCTTGCCCGTTGTCTTGCATCATCGGCGGTGTGACCACCCATTTTCACCCGGTGATGCTCCCCTTCCGGGCTAATGATCTCAAAGCTGAAACCGGAGCAGCCATGACTTTCATCAGCCAGTGTGATTGTCCACCCCTTGTATTTTTCCGGCAACAGATTGCTCATTTATAGAAAACTCCGCTTAACTGCTGTACAACATTATGATTGTATGCTTCAGGGATTAACTCCGTTTGGTTCTATACTGTATCTATGATCTGTCAGGAGTAAAGTCACCAAGCGCAAAAACTTGAACAACTCATTGTCTTGCCGTTTTTTCTCGGCCTCAAAAATTCGCTGTAAGCACAAGATATTTTTTTTGAATTAGCATAGTCTCCAGTGGACGAAATGACTTGACTTATAATTTTGTCATCTGTAAGGATTGCACCAATACAGTTAGTGGTTCACTATTCCTATTGATTAAAATAGCCAAGGTCTTGATTGAACTGGTTTATCCGCTTACAATAGAACCATCTGTGTTGATAAGTATCTCGCCCGAGCCCTCTCAACAGGCAAAAGCGATTTTTTTCTTTCAATATCGTAAAGGCACATTTGAAATGGCAAAGGAATCTCAAAACAAGACCACCTGGACCAGCCAGGAGGCCAGTCAACATTACGGCATCGACAAGTGGGGTGCCGGTTATTTTTCCATCAATGACAACGGTGATGTCATTGTCACCCCTGCAGGTGCCGACAACGGCCCCAGCCTGAGTCTTTTAAGCGTCGTTAAGGAAATCGAGGCTCGAGGCCTTTCGATGCCGGTTCTTCTGCGCATCGAGAACATCCTCGGTTCCCAGATAAAACTGCTGCATGAAACCTTTCGAAAAGTCATTCATGAAAACAATTACCGGGGCGTGTACAAAGGCGTATTCCCCATCAAGGTAAACCAGCAGGAACAGGTTATCGAAGCAATCAGCCAGTTCGGCAAAGATTACAATCACGGCCTTGAAGCAGGATCAAAAAGTGAGCTGATCGCGGCAATTTCCATGCTGGAAAACCGCAACGCCTGCCTGGTCTGCAACGGCTATAAAGATGAGGAGTTCATCGATCTCGGCCTCTTTGCGATGAAGATGGGCTTCCAGGTCTTTTTCGTGGTTGAAGTTCCCGGTGAGATCGACCTGATCATCGAGCGGTCAAAACTCCATAACATCAAACCTGCAATCGGTATCCGAATCAAGCTCGCAACCCAGGCCGAGGGCAAATGGACGGGGTCAGGCGGTGACAGCAGTGTCTTCGGGCTTTCCATGAGCCATGTAATCGATACAGTTGACCGTCTCCGTGAAGAGAGGATGCTCGACTGCCTGCAGCTTCTTCATTACCACATCGGTTCCCAGATCCCCAACATTACCGATATCCGGGCAGGCGTCATGGAAGCATGCCGGCTCTATGAAGAACTGGTGCTTGAAGGTGCCCCGATGGGTTACCTTGATCTTGGCGGCGGTCTTGCCGTTGACTATGACGGCACCAACACCAACTCCGATTCAAGCCGGAACTATTCTCTTGAAGAATACTGCTGGGATATTGTTGAATCAATCATCACAGTACTCGACAGAAACGACATTCCGCACCCAACCATAATCACCGAATCGGGTCGGGCTATTGTCGCCTATTATTCGATCCTGTTATTCAACGTCCTGGATATAAGCTCTTTTGAACCGCCACCGATTCCTGCAAAAATGCCCGATGCCGATCATGACCTGCTCGACAACCTGATGCAGACCTACAACCTGATCTCACCGAAATCGATTCAGGAATGCTGCAACGATGCGCTCTACTATCGCTCCCAGGCCAGACAGATGTTCAAGCACGGCCAGCTGACCCTGAGACACCGCGCCCTTGCTGAAAACCTTGTACAGCACATCCTGATGAAAATTTCTGAAGTTTCGAAAGATCTTCCGGTTATTCCACGGGACGTGCAGAAAATCAACAAGCTGATCCATGACATCTATTACGGCAATTTCAGCCTCTTCCAGTCGCTGCCGGATGTCTGGGCAATTGATCAGATACTGCCGGTCATGCCTATTCACCGGCTCAATGAGGAACCCAGCCGACAGGCCATCATCTCCGATATTACCTGCGACTGTGACGGCAAGATTGACCGTTTCCCCGATATAAGTCAGGAGAAGACCTCACTGATGCTGCATCCGTTAAAAGACGGAGAAGAATATTACCTCGGTGTCTTTCTGGTAGGTGCCTATCAGGAAACCTTGGGAGATCTGCACAATCTTTTCGGCGATACCAATGTTGTTTCCATCCATATGGATGAAGACGGTAGTTATCGTTTTATCAGAGAACTTGAGGGCGACTCCGTCTCCGACGTTCTCAACTATGTTGAATATGATATCCGGGCAATGAAAAACCGGCTCAAACTGCTGGCTGAAGACTCCATCAGTTTAGGCTATATCACCGCCCGGGAAAGAAAAAGCATCCTCGCCCTTTTTGAAGAAGGCCTGAGAGGATATACCTATTTCGAAAAAGAATAGCACCTGTGCTAGCAGAATAAGAGGAGTCTGCCATGTCACGAGTATTGATTATTGGCGCCGGAGGCGTCGGCAATGTTGTTGCAAAAAAATGTGCGCAGCAGTCTGCAGTATTCACCGAAATCTGGATGGCCAGCAGAACTGTGAGCAAATGTGACGCAATTGCTGCTGAAGTGAAAAAACTTTACAATGTTACTATCCAGACAGCCGCAGTTGATGCAGACAATGTCGCAGAGCTGTCAGCCCTGCTGAAAAAAATCGAACCTGTTCTGGTAATCAACGTAGCACTGCCTTATCAGGATCTGACCATCATGGATGCCTGTCTTGAATGCGGCGTGAATTATCTCGATACCGCGAACTATGAGCCGGAAGATACTGCACACTTTGAATACAGCTGGCAATGGGCATATCAGGACAGATTTAAACAAAAAGGACTGATGGCTGTTCTCGGTTGCGGTTTTGACCCTGGCGTGACCAATATCTTCTGCGCCTACATGCAGAAGCACCATTATGACTCTATCGAAACCATTGATATTCTTGACTGTAACGCCGGTGATCACGGTCATCCTTTTGCAACCAACTTCAACCCTGAGATCAATATCCGTGAAGTTACCCAGGTAGTTCGCCACTGGAAGGAAGGCGAATGGATTGAAACCCCGGCCATCTTAAACGACGACTGCGTCCATTTCAGCTTTGATTATCCGGAAGCAGG
>QKIH01000035.1 GCA_003249645.1 Desulfobulbaceae bacterium
TATCTGAAACTGTTGCTGCAGTCTATTCATGCTTTCAGGTCTGCCCCAAAAAAATTGCTCTTGCTTTAACAACACAATACACCCTCGACGGGTTTATCATATCACAGAAGAGGGCAGAGTTTAAAATTCTATTCGAGAAAGAAAACGGGGAACCTTAAAAAACTCCAGTACTAGGAGTGGCGCAGCTCATTTTTGAAGAAAAACATTGATTTTACGCAATAGGAGCTGACATCAGAAAAAATGCAGAAGATCAGGCTGATGATTTCAGCAAAACTCATGAATAAAAACAGAAAAACCCCGTTGATCATTGGATCAACGGGGTTTTATAAGAAGATGGTGCCGAAGGTCGGAGTCGAACCGACACGGGCTTGGCCCACTGCGCCCTCAACACAGCGTGTCTACCAATTCCACCACTTCGGCACCCATCAAGCTAATCTGTTTTTTTATTCCGCTTTTGGCGCTTCCTCAGGTACTGCAGGTGCAGTTTTAACGACAGGAGCTTCTGCAGTTTTTTCTACAGCAACAGGCGCTGAAAGCTTTGCCATTACGGTATTTTTCCCTTGTTGAGAGGAAAAATATGCAAGTGTAACAGAGGTAAGCATAAAAATAACTGCAACACCGGTCGTAATTTTATTCAGAAGCGGTAACGGCCCTTCTGTTCCGAAAAGAGACTGACTGGATCCACCGAATGTTGCCCCTACATCTGCGCCTTTACCATGCTGAAGCAGAACAATTCCGACCAGCAGGAAACAAACAACAACATGTACTATGACTAACAGAGTATCCATTAAGCTCTTTTATTTAAAATTAATTATACGGCCAAAAGACTCTGCATCCAGAGCAGCACCACCTACAAGTGCACCGTCTATATCAGGCTGAGCCATCAGCTCATCGACGTTAGCGGCTTTGACCGAGCCACCATACAATATCCTAATTCTGTCCGCAATATTTTTTTCATACATTTTTTCAATTAATTCTCTTAGAAATGCATGTGCCTCCTGTGCCTGCTCTTTGGATGCAGTTTTCCCTGTACCTATGGCCCACACCGGTTCATATGCTAATACAACATGTTCTATCTGCGCGGCAGTAACTCCATCGAGGCCTTTTCTCACCTGCTCTTCTAAAACGGAAAAAGTTCTTCCTTTTTCTCTTTCATCCAGCGTCTCGCCAATGCAGAGTATAACGAGAATACCAAACGAAAGCGCCCCCTTGACTCTGGTGTTTATCAATTCATCTGACTCACCAAAAATCTGACGTCTCTCCGAATGGCCGACTATTGCTGCACTGGCTCCGGCATCCTGAAGCATGGTCGGAGAAATTTCGCCGGTAAATGCACCCTTTTCCTCCCAACACACATTTTGTGAACTCAGAATAATCGACGTATTGGCAAGAACGTGAGAGACTTCACTCAATATAGTATAAGGCGGGGCAAGCAAAACATCACGATCGGTCACTCCTTCGCAGGTTCTTGCCACGTCTGCAGCAAGCCTGCAGCCTTCAACCACGTTCATGTGCATTTTCCAGTTTCCTGCCATCAATGCTCTTCTGCTCATAGCTTTCCTCTTTTTTTACTCTATAGATTCTCAGTTTAAAGCATCAACTCCGGGAAGAGTCTTTCCTTCCATCAGATGAAGAAATGCGCCACCTCCGGTGGACATGTAGGAGATATTCTTCTCTTCACCTGCTTTTTTCACTGCAGCATTTGAGTCACCACCGCCGGTTATGGAAAGGGCATGGGAATTGGCAACGGTCTGACAAAGCGCCATGGTTCCTCTGGAAAAAGCATCCATCTCAAATGCACCCATAGGCCCGTTCCAGACTATTGTCCTTGCATCGGCGAGGGCCTCCTGAAAATATATAGTAGTTGCCGGACCAATATCAAGAGCCATCCATCCATCAGGAATATCTCTGAAAGTCACATTCTTGCAAACAGCGTCAGGTGCAAATCGGTCTGCAACAACAAAGTCGACAGGAAAATAAAGTCTTACATCCTTTTGCTCTGCACTTTTTATAAACTCTTGAGCAGTATCCAATAAATCTTCTTCAATTTTTGACGCGCCGACATCAACACCCATTGATTTCAAGAAGGTATTTGCCATGGCACCACCGATGATCATGCTGTCAACTTTATCAAGCATATTTTGTAAAGCGCCAAGCTTGGAGCTCACCTTTGCTCCACCGACAAGGGCAACCAGCGGTCGTATTGGATTATCCATCGACTTGTGAAAATAGTCCATCTCTGTCTGAAGCAACAATCCCGCCCCTTTTTCTTCAAAAAACTCGGCCACGCCAACGACAGAAGCATGGGCCCGGTGGGATACGGCAAAGGCATCATTGATATAAACTTCAGCAAGAGCGCCAAGCTGCTTAGAGAAATCTCGATCATTTTCAGTTTCTTCTTTATGAAAACGCAGATTTTCAAGGAGCAACACCTCCCCGGATTTCATTTTCTCAGCAAGAGCCAGCGTCTCAACACCTATACAATCAGGAGCAAGCGATACGGTTCTGCCAAGCAGCATCTCAAGATGTTTTGCAATGGGTGCCAAACTGAATTCCTTCACCTTCTGCCCTTTGGGCCTTCCCATATGAGAGCAGATAATCAGTTTGCCTTGCTTATCAAGAATATACTGCAGGGTAGGCACAGCCATGCGAATACGGATATCATCGGTAATATTGCCCTGTTCATCCATGGGCACGTTAAAGTCCACCCTAACCAGCACTCTTTTGTCAGCCAGCGATAGATCTCGAATCGATTTCATCTTGTTGCCTCCTGTCCTGTATTTATTTCTTTTTTATAAATCAGCGCATCATCTTGCGGTGAGGAGTAATACTTTTTCCGCAACCCTACCTGAAAAAAACCAAATTTCAAATAGAATTTAATGGCAGTTTCGTTCATCGAACGAACTTCAAGATAAACATCAGTGACATTATTACCAGCCAGTTTTTGTTCAAGATGACAAAGGAGTAAAGCAGCAATTCCCTGGCGACGAAAATCTGGCAACACTGCAATTTTAAGAAGCTCTGCTTCAGGTGGAATCAATCTGCTGCTGCACCAGCCGATTACCCTAGGCCCGTAAACAGCAACAAGCAACAGCGAATTTTTCTGCTCAAGTTCGGAGCAAAGCTGAGAAAGAGAGTAAGGAGAATAAGAGGACTGCTCGATCTTTTCAATGGATTCAAGATCGAGCAGTTCTGCAGGTCTGATCTGTATTTGCGATACTGTGCTCACACCATGGTATCGGCGATTTTTACAGTTAAATCGCCGAGCATATTCGTATAGCTTCCCAGCTCATTATCATACCAGCCATAGATAACGGTCTGTGTGACAGGGACATTGAGAACATCGGTCCCGTCTGGAGCCGAGACACCTGCGGCCTTCAACATATCCAGATTGACCTGGATTGATGCAGTCCGGGTATGCGTCTCAGTTCCTTCGATAACGGTCGCAGCTGCAGGCATACCGATAATATCTGAAGAAACATTCTGATTTTCGCTAAACTGCAGGTACTTTGATTCCTGACTGAATTCACGATAGATTGAATTAATTTGCTCTCTGTTGATCGGATTCTCAGCTTCATCCTGAAGATTGAGAACCAGAATAATGAGAGAACCGGTAGACGTCGGTATCCGGACAGATTCGGCCATAAAACCGATAGAAGACATCTCAGGAATAACCAGTGCAAGCGCTTTTGCAGCACCTGTAGTCGTCAGAATAATATTATTCATTATCGACCTGTTTTTTCTAAGATCCTTTGCGCCGCTACCGGGTAAACGATCAAGCACCTGTTGACTGCCTGTGGCCGCATGAACAGTCACCATTGACGCACTCAGGAAGTTTTTCGCTCCGATGGTCTCCATCAGAGGCTTAATCATATATGAAAGACACGTTGTGGTACAGGAAGCAGCAGAAATTACAGAATGCTGGGATGGCTCATACACTTCATCATTAATCCCCATTACTGTGGTCACAGCATCTTCAGGCATATCCAGTCCCTGAGACTTGATCTTAAATGGTGCGGAGAGAATTACCTTCTCAGCACCAGCCTGAATATGGCCGCGCAGAGCTCCCCGTGGAGCATTGACATCAGTTGTCGGATCGGTAAAAACTCCGGTGGTATCAACAACAAGCTGCACATCATTTTGCTGCCAGGGGATGTCTTTCGGGTTACGATGTTCACGAAGAATAGTCACCGGCATACCGTCAACCAGCATAGTTCCCTTTTCTTCATTCAGCTCGGTAATGATACGCCCATGTTTATGGCCGTAAAGATATGCGCCAAGTCTTCCATAGGTGGAATCCCTTTCTATGGATGCAGCAAGGTCTTCAAGATTTTTACCGACCTCCCGCCCAATATTGACGACAATACCGGAAAAATGTTTACGGGACACATGGTGCCAGAGCGACAGCTTCCCAATTCTTCCCAACCCGTTTACACCTAGTTTCATGGCAAGACTTCTCCTTTCATGGTAAATTTACTCATGGTAGCAGTTGGCTGTTGTTTTCAAACTATCCAAAGGGTATACAAATTAGCGAATCAATCAGATTCATTAATATCATTTACACAATTGATGCGCAACATAAATATAATTTATCATTTTGATCTTTTGATATGCAGTTTTCCTCTGCTCTTCTTCCTGGAACACTCGTTAAACGGTACAAGCGATTCCTGGCCGATGTAACACTTGAGAATGGCGAAACAATAACCGTTCACTGTCCTAATTCAGGTTCAATGCTCGGCTGTTCCGAACCCGGCAGCAGAGTCTGCCTGTCTGTCTCCTCCAATCCAAAACGGAAATACCCCCATACTCTTGAGATGATTAATAACGGAGCATACTGGATTGGAGTCAACACCTCGCTGACGAACAGCCTGGTTGTGGAAGCGATAGAAAAAAAACAAATCCCCGAATTGCTTGATTTCTGCAGTATTACCCGCGAGGTGAAAACATCAGAGCACAGCAGACTGGATATTCTCCTGAGAAAAGAAGACGCCAAGATCTATATCGAAGTAAAAAATTGTTCACTGGCGGAACATGGCATAGCCATGTTTCCAGATGCCGTAACGACAAGGGGCACGAAACACCTCCACGAACTGGCTGAACTGGTCCGTCAGGGACACAGAGGGATAATATTCTTTCTAATCCAACGCAGCGATGCTGTATCTTTTACCCCCGCCGCCCATATAGACCCGGTTTATGCATCGACTCTTGCTGAAGTTGTCAAAACAGGGGTAGAAGTTCTCGCATATCAGGCCGAAGTAACACCGAGACATATCTGTGTCAAAAGCAAGCTCCCCTTTTTTTTAAACGAGAAAAAGAACTGCTAGAGCTGATAAACAACTCTACCATCAACGATGGTGAGTTTCGCTCTGCCCTTCAGCGCCCGATCCAAAAACGGCGAATTCTTGCTTTTTGAAACAACCATGTTCACATTGTAGGTAAACTCTGCATCCGGATCTATGACTGTAACATCAGCCACATCTCCTGGAGCAAGACTCCCCCCGCGTACACCGAGAATCTGAGCAGGACGCACACTCATGAGTTCAACCAGCCGCGCAGGATCAATCTTCTTCTCACGCACAAGTTCAAGTGAAAGCGACAGGGATGTTTCGAGACCTATTATACCGTTTGCAGCCAGATCAAATTCCACATCTTTTTCCAATTCTGTATGCGGAGCGTGGTCTGTCGCAATCGCATCAAGGGTGCCATCAGCAAGGGCTTCTATTACAGCCTGTCGATCTTCTTCGCTGCGCAGAGGTGGATTCATCTTTGCAGACGTGTTGTACCCTTCAACGGCTTTGTCAGTCAGAGTAAAATAATGGGGACTCGTTTCGGCACTCACTTTTGCACCGCGCCCCTTGGCCTGCCTGATCAGATCAAGAGACTCCTTGGTACTGATATGGGAAAAATGAACATGACAACCGGTGAGCTCAGCGAGCGCGATATCACGAAAAACCATGATTGATTCGGCCGCATTAGGGATCCCCTTGAGACCAAGCCTTGTCGCCACTTCACCCTCATTCATACAGCCGCCACGACTCAGGGCATACTCTTCAGAATGCGACATAACAAAAAGCCCATGACTTTTTGCATATTCCATGGCGCGCCTCATGAGCTGACTGTCAATCACCGGCAGGCCATCATCGGTAACGCCAACAATACCGGCATCTTTCATTTCGGCATAATCGGCAATTTCTTTTCCTGCACTTTTTCTGCTTACAGCACCAACCGGATAAACCCTTGCCCTACACCCTTGTGCTCTTTCAAGAACATAGCGGGTTACCTCAGCACAATCATTTACAGGTGTTGTATTCGGCATACAGGCAACCGCTGTAATACCTCCGGCAGCTGCTGCGTTTGTTCCGGTTTCAACGTTTTCTTTGTATTCCTGTCCAGGATCTCTCAGATGCACATGCATATCTATTAACCCGGGAACAACCCAGCAGCCATGGACATCAATTCTTCGCGCATCTGAAGGGACAAAATCTTCGGCATCTACTATTTTTCCGTTTTTTATCCATAACGAACCGACAGAATCAACACCTGATGACGGATCAATAATCCGTCCATTTTCCAGCACAAGCAATTCGTCCATTTGCCCCTCCTTAACCTTCACTACCTTTCTCTCCACCCATTACCAGGTAGAGCAAAGCCATACGTACCGCAACACCGTTAGTAACCTGATCAAGAATTACCGAACGCTTGCCGTCTGCAACATCGGGGTTCAGCTCCACACCTCTGTTGATCGGGCCAGGATGCATAACCACCACGTCATCTTTAGCAAGTCCCAGCAGTCTGTTGTTGATTCCGTACCGTATTGCATATTCACGTAGCGAAGGAATAAGCGGATCATTCTGCCTTTCTTTCTGAATTCTCAACGCCATGACAACATCTGCATCTGTAACGGCTTCGGCAACACTATTGCAAACCTTCGCCCCCATCTTCTCTATTCCTGGTGGAATAAAGGTTGCCGGACCGGCAAGATACACCTCAGAACCCATTCTGGTAAAACCGAGAATATCAGAGCGCGCAACCCTACTGTGAGTGATATCACCGATGATAGCAATTTTAAGACCATCCAATCGCTGTTTCTTTTCAAGAACAGTCATCATGTCGAGCAATCCCTGACTTGGATGCTCATGTGCTCCATCACCTGCGTTAATTATCGATGCGTTTATTTTGTTTGCGATTAGGTTTGGTGCGCCGGAACTTGAATGACGCATGACAATAATATCAGGGTTCATGGCCTGCATATTTCTGACTGTGTCTATCAGAGTCTCACCTTTTTGTGCCGAGCTTGTTGATGCAGAAATGTTAAAAGTATCTGCACTCAGACGTTTGCCGGCTATCTCAAAGGAAAGGCGTGTCCTTGTTGAAGGTTCGTAAAACAGGTTGATAATAGTCTTGCCACGTAACGTGGGAACTTTTTTAATCGGACGGTTCGATATTTCTTTAAAAGACGCAGCGGTCTGCAGAATGAACTGTATATCTTCAGAGGACATCTGTTCAATGCCGAAGATATGCCGATGCTTGAATTGGTAGTTTTCGTTCACAGCCCACACCCTCAATTAGTGAATGATATCTCCAAGACGGCTGAACCTGATGGAAGTCAGCCTGTCGACTGAAAACAATGGTTTATCAATATTCCACGACCAGTAAATAATCATCGCTTTACCGAGAATTTCCCGCTCGTCGACAAATCCCCAGAATCGGCTGTCATAGCTATTATCACGGTTGTCCCCCATAACGAACCATTTTCCTTCGGGTATTAAAATAGGACCAAAATTATCTTTATTGGGACCTGCTTTGAATATACGAGGATCCTTAAGCTCCTTAGGCAATATCAACTGATCAGAAAAATGAGCCGTTTTGTCCTCGGTTTTCTTTCCATTGATATAAACCTGCTTGTTTATGATTTCGAGGGTATCACCAGGAACTGCGATCACGCGCTTGATGTAATCAAGACTTTCATCTTCAGGATAACGAAACACTATTACATCGCCGTGCTCAGGTTTCATTATCGGCACCAGCAGTTTGCCGGTAAAAGGGATCTTTAATCCGTAGATAAATTTATTAACCAGCAGATGATCACCAATCTGGAGTGTAGGAAGCATCGACCCGGACGGGATTTTGAATGCCTGAAACACAAAAGTGCGGATAAACAGAGCTAGTACAACAGCAACGATTATCGCTTCGGTGTATTCTCTAACCACAGTCTTGTTCTTTGTCTCACTCACAACCATTCCTTCCCGAATTATTTTGATAAAGTTGAATCGAAATTTTTCTGCAAAATGTACCTAATGTAATTCATTGCGAATTACAAGACAGATTCAAATTGTCATCACAAATTATCTGAATTTTATACTTTTTTTTTTACATCTGGCAACCATACTACATACAGATTTTAAGCTTTAGCACATAGCTATATATTGTAGAAAAAGTACAAATTTTTATATTTTCTTCATTAACTCCCTGTTAAAAAAAGAAAATTTCAAACATTAAATATAGCACTTTTCCTTGACAAAAGAGTTTTTTTATGTCCTAAATATAATTTATCAAGTGATACCTTTATATTATAAGGCGAAGAATCTGTTAGTTTTTGTTGCAGGTGATATTAACTTTCTACCTCCCTGGTGACTATGAAACTGCCTTTTGCAAAAGAGAATTTGGTGGTTGGTGTAGATATAGGCTCACATGCCGTTAAAGTTTGCCAACTAAGTAAAACCGATAATAACTATAGTGTCGTCAATTTAGGCAGCATTACACTGCCTGAAGGAGCCGTTGAAGACGGGACCCTCAACGAGCCTGAAATTGTCGCCAAGGCCATTTCAGATCTTTTCACCAATCTGAAAATTAAAAACAAACGGGTCGGTTTTTCCATCTCAGGATACTCCGTCATTGTGAAAAAAGTTAATTTGGCAGTGATGGATGACAAAGAGCTTGAAAACCATATTATGGCTGAAGCTGAGCAATATATCCCTTTTGACCTTGATGACGTTTATCTTGATTTTCAGGACCTGAAAACAAACACTCCGGAAACCGAAAGAACTGACGTTATGCTTGTTGCTGCAAAAAAAGAGGTCGTAGACGATTATCTTCAGATGCTTGAAGGCATAAAACTTAAACCGGTCATTGTCGATGTCGACGGTTTTGCTCTTGAAAATACCTACGAATACGTCAACAAGAAGATTGAAAATGTTGCGCTGGTAGATATCGGTGCCTCCAAAATGAATATTAACATTCTCTCTAACGGGGTGTCTGTTGTAGCAAGAGATATCGTTGTTGGCAGTCGCCAGTTAACAGAACAGATTCAGTCGACTTTCGATATAGACTACGAGGAAGCTGAAGCTATCAAGATTGGTCATATCCCTGCTGACGATGATCAAAAAGAACAAATTGGCGAGATTTTCACTTCAATTTGTACTCAATGGGTTCTAGAAGTAAAGAAAGCTATCGACCTATACCATTCAAATCATCCATCACAACCTCTTACAAAGCTTATTTTAAGCGGTGGAGGGGCAAAAGTTGTGGGGTTAATAGATTTTCTTACCAATGAAACTGGACTGACGGTTGAACTTTTCAACCCGTTTGCCTCAATGGATTTTAACGAGAAAAAGATTGATCGGGGTTATCTCGAGAGTATCGGTCCGGAAATGGCGATAGCCACAGGAATCGCAATCAGGCCATCGGTCATTTGAAAGACATCAAATTTGTATTAACTGAAAGGTACGCAAACCATGCTTAGGATCAACCTACTTCCAATACGGCAGTTAAAAAAACGCGCCCACGCTTTCAAACAGATAACTCTCGCACTGATAGGTCTGGGTTGCGTACTTTTAGTCTTAGGTGCAGTGAGTTTTTATCAAAAAAACAATATTAAACAGACACAGCAAAGCATTCAGAAGCTTGAAGAAAAAAAGAAAACATACCAGAAGACGCTTGATAAGATCGCTGAACTTAAGAAAAACACCGAAGAACTTAACCGTCGAATTACCGTTATTAACAATCTCAGGAAAAGTTCCTCGGTAACCGTTCATATCCTCGACGAAGTGACCAACCGGATAGACAACGAACGAGTTTGGCTGACCTCTCTTTCCCAGCAAAATACTACTCTCAATCTTATTGGGGTAGCTTTAGATAATGAAAGTATCGCACAATTTATGGATTCTTTAAAAGATTCTGAATATATCGATACTGTCTCACTTGGACAATCAACATTAAAAAGTGTATCAGGCAGAAACCTGAAATCTTTTAATCTGACCTGTTCAATTAATCAGCTGGGAACGGAACCAGTAAGTGAAAGTGGCAAATAAACGAGGATTTTCTCTAAACAAACTGAAACTCGTATAATTCTCATGAAAAAACAAGATACATTCAACAAATTCCTGGATGAACGCTACATTCCGCTGGAACCGAAATTCAAAATCCTTGCTGCGGTTCTGCCTCCAGTAGTTCTAATAGCGCTTTTTTACTTCTTGCTCTTTAGTCCGGATCAAACGACTTTGCAAAATCTGCAATCTAAAGAGACTAAGTTAACTAAAGAAGTTCAAACTGCTCAAAAGCAGGCTGCCAACCTTGAGAAGTTTCAAAAAGAATTTGATGAAACAGAAACGAAATTTCTTGAAACAGCAGACATGCTTCCTGAACAGAAAGAAATCCCTCAGCTGTTAAAGGATATTTCCGCAATCGGCCAAAATGCAGGGCTTGATTTTGTCAGCTTTACCCCCGGTGCTGAATCCCCGCAGGATTTTTATGCTGAGTTTCCAATTAATCTTAGCGTTAAAGGTCCATACCACAACATGGGATTCTTCCTTGACCAGGTTAGCAAGTTGAACCGTATCGTTACTGTATCCAATATCAATATGGGTGGTGCAAAAGAGGACGGAAGTGAACTCATTCTAAACTCGACATGCAGCTTACTGACCTATCGTTTCACCAACAAGGCTTTGACTCCACCTAAAGATGATAAAAAAGGGAAGAAAAAGTAGATAACACCTCTATAATAACAGGATAGCAAAGAGAGCCATGATACCAGTTACCAACACATTCCCATTTCACAGAATTGGACGGATTTTTGCTATGGGTGTGATACTATTTTCTGCATCCCATTCTATGGCAGCTGATAAGAAAGAGACTAAAGAGACTGTAGAACAGCCAACCGTCCCCATTGAGCTGAAAATTGTTCAGGATGATTTCGAATACAAAATTGACGGACGCCCTGATCCTTTTAAACCTTTTCTAAAACCAAAGATAGAATTAGACCCAAATGAAATCATAGAGTCTAATGAGGTCTTAACTGGAATGCAGCTTTTCGAGCCGGGCCAGCTCACGTTGGTAGCTATTATGATGGCAGGTAAACAGCACATTGCCATGGTTCAGGATTCAACTGGAAAGGGATATGTTTTAAATACTGGCATGAAAATCGGGCGACATGGTGAAATCATTAGCATTGATGCCAACAAAGTGACAATTGAAGAAACTGCTGTTACTCGAGCCAAAAAAGAAATTAAATCTAGGATTGATATGGTCTTAAACAAAGAGGGAGAAAAATAAGACATGTTTAATAAGCTCATTAAACTCAATTTGGCCCTTTTCATGCTAATGTTCGTTTTTGCGCAACAGAGTAGCTTTGCAAATGATGAAACACCAAAGAATAGTGCGCCCATTGAAATTACTGATATCTCGGTTAAGGCAGCTGATAATACTGTTGAAGCACTTATTGTTGCCAGCCAGTCTGTAACCGCATTTCAAGACAAGACTATCGCCGGAACAGAATCTGCCCCGGCAAGGATGTATGTCGATATTGCCAATGCCACTCTCGGAAGCGTTAAAAATGAATATGCTGTCGGTAACATTTTGGACAAAATCAGAATTGCCCCAAGTGATACCGGAATTCGTTTAGTCTTTGATGCGGATGGACCTGAGATTTTCCAGTATTCCATTACAAGTGATCCTCAGGGATTAAAGGTGAAAATTACTCCTGCAAGCCAGAAGGATAACACTTTAGACCAATTAATTGAGTCATCAGTTGCAGAACTGGAAAAACAACCTCTCAATTCGACTAGTAAAGGTATTGAAAAAAGCTCTCCTGACGACAGCTTTAAAGTATCAGGTTTTGATAAAGAGCGTATCAGTGTTGATTTCTATAAAATCGATCTCCACAATGTATTTCGTCTCTTCAGAGAAGTGAGCGGCATGAATATTATTGTAGATGAAAAAGTCAACGGTATACTGACATTATCTCTTAACGATGTTCCTTGGGATTTTGCACTCGATATCGTACTCAATCTTTCTAATCTTAAAAAAGAAGAAAGGTTTAACACGATAGTGATTTATCCGGCATCATCGACTTTTTCCTGGCCTGAGAGAACCTCGCTAGACAATCTTGAGATTGAAACTGATTCCAACATCCTTGAGCAGGAAACTCTCATTGTTCAGCAGACTGCAAATCAGTCTAAAGAAATAATGGAAGCTCAACAAATATTGCAGAAAGCCAAAAAAGCTGAACACAAGAAAGATTTTGAAGAAGCAGCCAAACTTTATGAAGATGCCCTGAAATTATGGCCGGACAACAATAAAATTTCTAACCGTTTGGCAACACTCTATCTTGTTGACCTCGGTTTGAATGCCAAGGCTGTTTATCATGCTTCCAATACCTTGAAAAAAGATCCACAGAACTACAGAGCTGCACTTTACGCAGCCATTGGGTCAGCCAATATGCAACAGAAAGCAGAGGCAATGGAGTTTTTCAACCAGAGCGTTTCAGGTAATCCCCCAATGCAGGAGGCACTCATCAGTTATGCAGCCTTCAATGAACAGAATAAGATGTATGATGAGGCCATTAAACTCTTGGAAAAGCATGATGCATTTTACGGCGAATCATCCTCCACAATGCTCTCAAAGGCTCGGATATTTGATAAACTCGGCGATTCAGATAAAGCAACGCAGCAGTACTCTGCATTGCTTTCTTCAGGATATCAGTTAACACCGGATTTGAAAAAATACATCAAAGGTCGTATTGCGGCCGGAAATATACAAAATTAAACTTATTTTAAATAACGGTTAGCTATACAGAACCAATTCTTTTGCCTCAAGAGGTTAAATACATGAAGTCAATCTATCAAGGAATTACTATTTGTGGCGTCTTGCTGCTGGCACTGCTTCTGGCATCCTGCAGCCCTCAATCACAAGTTGAGCAATCAGACATCCAGGCTTCTGATTCAACCACATCTGCTAGTGAAATGGGAGCAGCCCCATCATCCCTCCCAGTACAATATCAGCAACCTTCTTATATGGTTGACATCAATTCAACTACTGAAATGGAAGACGATGTTGAAGATGCTGGTCTCAAAGTCGGAGCTAACATAGTTTCAACCCGCGGTCCTGAACCGCTTGCTGATGTTTTACGCATCCTTGCAAGATCGAAAGGTTTCACGATTTCATGGGCGAGCGATGTTGATCGCAATGTCTTAGTTGATGTTAACATCAGCGCTAATGACGACTTTCACAAATCAATAGACAATCTGCTTCGTCAGGTTGATTATTTCCATGAATTTGAGAACAACACGATCGTCGTCAAATACAAGGAAACACGCCAGTTTCATATTGCCATGCCGTTTACTAAACAGACCTACAAAACAGGCACCGGTGGTAATGTTCTTGGCGGCAATGATGCATCGACAAACGTAGATGGAACCATTCAACTCTCCAGCAGTGATAATCAATTTGATATATGGGCCAACATTCAGAGCAATATGGATAAAATCATTGCTACCTGGAATACCAGAACCGTTCAGGGCAAAGTTCCAGAAGCGCCTGCAGCTGCTCAAGACGGAGAGGCTAATACCGATGATCAAACCGCTCAGGCTGCAATGCAGGTTTCTTCCGGCGACAGTATGTACATAATTGATAAACCGGTTGGTCTGGTTACCGTTTCAGCTCCCCGGCCACTTCTCAACAGACTCGAAGACTATTTTAACAGTCTCAAAAGAGAACTTTACAAACAAGTCAATATTGAAGCGAAGATCATTGAAGTTAAACTTACAGACAACTCAAGTATCGGTATCAACTGGAGTAACGTACTTGACGGTCTCTCTGTTTCAGGTTCGGTAGAATTCGGTGAAGGTTCTGAAGGCGACAGCTACGGAACTGTCTGGCCAAACGATTCTGCGTTGCCATTTATTCGTGCAGTACACATTGATGCCCTTGACTTCGGTATATTTCTTAACGCCTTGAAAACGCAGGGAGACACCAATGTGTTGTCCAATCCGAAAATTAGTGTCATGAATGGTCAGCCTGCCCTGCTTACTGTTGGTAAAAATACTACTTACATCAGTGAACTTTCATCAGAAGTTGACGATGACACAGGCGATACCACGTACACTACAGAAACTGAAAGGATTCTCTCCGGTATTGGTCTGGCGCTTACAGCCAACGTTCTAAATGATAATGAAATCGTCATGAATCTGGTTCCTGTCACTTCAGAACTTCAGGAGCTTGATCAGGTAGAAATTGGCGATGGTTATATTAACCTGCCAACTGTCGATGTTCGTGAAATGAGCACAACTGTAAAGGTTAAAAATGGCGAAATACTGGTTATCGGTGGTCTTATCGATAACACCACTTCCACGGAAGGAAACTTTGCTCCAATACTCGGATCAATCCCGATAATTCGTTACCTTTTCGGATACGAAGAAAAAGTAAATCAAAAGCGTGAGCTGATTATTCTGCTTAAACCAGCCATACTTTAATTGGCTTTGAATTATACTAACGACGTTTAAACTAACACATAAATTATATTTTACGGCAGGGAGAAGATTATGAAGAGGCTGAAATGTCTGTTGATTGGAATTTTGGCAGCGTCTTTAGCAGGATGTGGCCAGACAGTAGTAGAAACATTAAATGTCCCTACGGCAGTTTCTCCAAACGCTCCGGGAAAGGGTATGACAGCTCTTATTCTTCCTTTTGCTGATTACTCTTACGGTGACGATCTGGCCTCTGCTCATAGACGTAACCTTAAAGTTACTGAAACGCTCACGGATCATCTTGTAGGCAATGGCTTTGCATTACCTGTTCAGGAAGATGTATTTTTCTATCTTGTTGACCAGAATATTATAAGCCTTGTTCCTTATGAAGAACAAAGATCAACCTCTTTAGCAAACGAATTAAACTCAGACTGGTCTCCGGAGATGAAACAGACCATAAAGCATTATATGGGGTTACAGCAAAACAGTCGTAAAAGAAATGTATCATCTAGCCCAGGTACACACGGTTTAACCTCTGACACTGTTGCCAAGATGGCTCGCAATTTCCATGCTGATTATGTCGTTCGGGGCAGAATCCTTGAATACAAAACCCGTCAGGAAGCTACTTGGGCACCATGGAAAACCGGTATACTTCCTTTTATCACTGGTTCAACCAGCCAGATCTTTTATGGTTTTGCCGGCTCTGAACAATATGATGAAATGGGTATGATGGTTTCAGGTGCCACCATCGGAGCCCTGGCTGCTCACAGCGGACATTATCCATTTGACAACGATGACATTGTTTCAGGTTCTGCAGTGACCGGCAATGATATTGCCTGGGGACTCGTTGGTGCAGGGCTTGGCCAGATGGCATATAACGCAGGCCGTGTCGATCAAGCTGTAGTACAGCTTAGAATTTGGGTTCAGGAAGCTTCAACAGGAAACGTTGTTTGGACCAACCGTATTCAGGTTCAGGTCTCTCCAGAAAGCGTGTTCTCCGATGCTCAATATGACGTTTTGTTTGATCAGGCAATTGAGAAAGGTGTTTCCACCCTCATCGATAACTTTGTAACTACTGCTTTATAAAAAAAGACGATCCTGCCTAAAAAAAAGCCCAGTCATTTTTAAAGTGACTGGGCTTTTTTTTTATCCTTATCCCGCGCAGAAATCAGGCATTAGCCTTCTGCTGCTTCATCTGATTTTGAAATAAGGCCATGAAGTTAATTGGCTCCATCTGAAAAGGCACAAAACCACCGTCTACAGAGACCTGGCTAACAATTTGCCTTGTAAATGGGAAAAGCAGAGTAGGACAATCGACAGCCAAAACCATTGCAAGATGTTCTTCTGGAATATTATTGAGATAAAAAATGGCAGCATGTTCAATTTCCATCACAAACATGGATTTGTTATCTTCCTTCTTGTTAGTCACTTCTGCATTAACATGCAGTGAAACTTCCCAGTGAAGCTCATCTATTTTTCTATTACTCAGTTTCAAGTTCAGTTCAACATTCGGTTCCTGACCTGCTTGCGGCATAAACACCTGTGGAGCATTAGGATTTTCAAAAGAAAGATCTTTAATATACATCTTTTGAAGTCTGAACTGTGGTCTTGAGTCTTGGGTATTATTTGTCTCTGACATGTTTTCCTCAATTTAATTGTTATAGATTGAATCGGTTCATCATACTTAAACGGTAACGTTATGAAATGCAAGCAACTGATTGCCAATATTTTTACGGCTCCATCAACATTTTTAAAAATTTTCCAGTATAAGACTTATCCTCTTTGCAAATCTTTTCAGGTGGCCCTGTGCAGACTATTTTTCCACCTTTTTCTCCTCCCTCCGGGCCAACATCAATTAGCCAATCGCATGTCTTAACAACATCAAGATTATGCTCGATTACCACGACACTGTTCCCCTTATCAACAAGCCGGTTAAGAACTTCCAGCAAATATTGGATATCGGCCGGATGCAATCCTGTAGTTGGTTCATCAAGTATGTAGAGACTTTTTCCGCTGCTTCTGCCCGAAAGTTCCTTGGCCAGTTTTACCCGTTGAGCTTCACCGCCAGATAATGTTACCGAAGACTGACCAAGTGCGATATATGACAGTCCAACATCATACAATGTCTGGAGCCTGCTTTTTATAGGAGGTATATTTTCAAAGAATTCCAGCGCTTCTGCAACTGTCATCGACAGCACATCATGAATGCTTTTACCTTTATACTGTATCTCCAGTGTTTCGTGGTTATAGCGTCTTCCCTTGCAGCTTTCACATTCTACATAGATATCCGGAAGAAAATGCATAGCAATTTTTATTAACCCTTCGCCTCCACACGATTCACAGCGGCCGCCTTTTACATTAAAAGAAAATCTGCCTGGTTTATACCCTCTTGCTCTCGATTCAGGCAGTCGGGCAAATAAATCTCGAATCGGTCCAAAAACCCCTGTATAGGTTGCAGGATTTGATCGCGGAGTCCTTCCTATAGGACTCTGGTCAATATCAATAATTTTGTCGACATTTTTAGCACCGGATAAGCTCACACCATTTTCAGTAATTTTATCTTCCTTTAAACTGAGAGCCTCTTTTAGCAGTTTATACAGGGTCTCCATGATTAATGAGGATTTACCAGACCCGGACACCCCTGTTATGCCGATCATTCCACCCAGCGGAATACTGATGTCGATGTTTTTCAGATTATTTACATGAGCATTCTTGACAGTTATTATTTTTTTTCCATCATTTGACAGATTTCGTTTCCCTGCTGGCCTTAAGATTTCTTTTCGTCCACTGAGATATGCGCCTGTAGCCGAATCTAGATGATCAAGAAGTCCTTTTACATCACCATTATACACGACTTCACCACCATGTATGCCTGCCCCCGGCCCCATATCTAGAACGTGGTCAGCAGCAAGAATAGTCTCGGTATCGTGCTCTACCACAATCACACTATTGCCTAGATCGCGTAACTCCAGAAGAGTATTGATCAGCTTCTGGTTATCTCGCTGATGAAGACCTATGCTAGGTTCGTCAAGAATATAGAGTACTCCAGCAAGTCTTGACCCAATCTGGGATGCAAGTCTTATACGCTGTGCTTCACCACCTGAAAGAGTTCCAGATTTCCTGGCCAGCGTAAGATACCCAAGGCCGACATCTTCTAGGAATGACAACCTATCAACTATTTCTTTTAATATGGGTTCTCCTATCTTTCTTTCCCGCTCACTGAACGGCAGTAACGGCAGTAAGTGCAGCAGTTTTTCAATGGACTGGCAGGTGATAGTATATATGTTCCATTCGCCTATTTTGGCAGCAAGCGCTTCAGGCTTTAATCTGGCGCCTCTGCAAATCGGGCACTCCTGCTCATTCATATACTGGGCAAGTTCCTCTCGGATCATAACCGAATTGGTTTCGTGAAATCGACGATCAAACTGGGGAATAACCCCTTCAAACTGCTTCTGACCGGTAAGTAGCCTTCTTCCCTTCCGGTATTGAAAACTAATTTCTTCACTCCCAGATCCATAGAGCAACACCTTCTGGTCTTTAGAGGAAAGCTCTCTAAATGGAGTTTTTAAGGAAAAACCATAATGATCTGCGACAGCAGAAAGCATCTGTCCAGTATAAGTATTGTCATTTCGCCAACCCCACGGGGCAATTGCTCCTTTTTCAACGCTCAGGCTCTTATCTGGAACAATAAGCGAAGGATCAAAAAACTGTTTTACTCCAAGTCCTCCGCATTCTTCACAGGCTCCTTGAGGATTATTGAAAGAAAAGAGCTGGGTAGATAGTTGTGGCATGGAAATGTTACAAGTATGGCACGCGGCATGTTCACTGAAAAGCTGTTCTTCACCGCTATCAGAGTACAGTACAAGCAGAAAGCCCTCCGTCAGATTAACTGCAGTTGCAATAGAATCTGAAAGTCTTCTGGTGATAGAAGGTTTAAGCACAAGCCGGTCTACCACAACCTCTATGGTATGCTTCTTATTTTTATCGAGATTCTGAACATCATCGGTATGGAGAATATCGCCATCAACCCGAATACGGACAAACCCTTCTTTCTTTATTCTGGCAAGTAATTGTTCATGTCGCCCTTTCCTCTCAGTAACCAAAGGAGCAAGCAGTAAAACTTTTGTTCCTTCAGGTTGCGCCATCAGTTGATTAACCATATCTTCAATCGATTGCGACTGTATCGGCTCCCCGCATTGCGGGCAGTGCGGACGTCCGCATCGGGCAAAAAGCAGGCGAAGATGATCATATATCTCTGTGACTGTGCCTACCGTTGATCTGGGATTTTTACTTGTTGTTTTCTGTTCAATAGAAACAGCCGGAGATAAGCCTTCGAGACTGTCGACATCAGGTTTATCCATCTGACCAAGAAATTGTCTGGCATACGTGGACAGGGACTCTACATAACGCCTCTGCCCTTCTGCATAGAGCGTATCAAAAGCTAAAGTCGATTTCCCGGATCCTGAAAGTCCAGTGAAAACAACCAGACTGTTTCTAGGAAGATCAACATCGATATTTTTCAGATTATGCATCCTTGCACCACGGATGCTTAATGTTTGCGGTTCCATCTACTTCCTGTATAAAGTGAGATTACATCAGATTCTGATGATCGATTTTAATACATCTGTCCATGACGATTTCACAATCATGTTGTCTCGCAAAAGCAGCAGCTTCGTCATTAATAATACCGAGCTGCATCCAGATGTATTTTATATCTTTGCTAACAGCAGACTCAACAATCGGACCGACATCTTCCGGTCGTCTGAAAATATCAACGAGATCGACCTTACCCGGCACATCGTCAAGGCTTGCATAACATTTAAGCCCCAATATTTCCTCCTGGCCTGGATTGACCGGAATAACTGTATAACCAGCATCGATAAGATATCTTGCAACCATATTGCTTGGTCTGTTGCTCTTTGGGGATAAGCCAACAACGGCAATAACCCGAACACTTTTTAAAATTTCGCGCAGCCTGGTGTTGGAATAAATTTCAACCATATTTTATATTCAGAGAAATTGAGCGGAGGCCGGAATGATGAAACACTGAAAATTCTATTTACCAGGCTTCGATGCTGTGGTAGCTTATCAGGTCCGCATGAGATTCATGGACAAACCCATTCATAACGGGTATAAACTTTTGCAGATTTACAAAAACCTGCTATCAGACATTCAAAAACAGACTATACCATAGGTCGTATTGATGAATTTTCAAGATATAATACTCGAACTTAACAGATACTGGGCAAAACAGGGATGTGTACTGCAACAGCCCTATGATATGGAAGTCGGTGCCGGAACCTTTCATCCGGCAACCCTGCTTCGCTCTTTAGGACCTGAACCATGGAAAGCCGCTTATGCCCAACCTTCAAGGCGTCCAACTGACGGCCGATATGGAGAAAATCCGAACCGCTTGCAGCATTATTACCAATACCAGGTAGTAATGAAGCCTTCCCCTCTTAATGTTCAGGAGTTGTATCTCGGCAGCCTGAAACAATTTGGGCTTGATCTTCTTGAGCACGACATCCGTTTTGTTGAAGATGACTGGGAGTCCCCGACTCTGGGAGCATCAGGGCTCGGCTGGGAGGTTTGGCTTGACGGCATGGAAATTACTCAATTCACTTATTTTCAGCTGGCAGGATCAATAGATCTTCATCCAACAACGGTTGAAATTACCTACGGTCTTGAACGTATCGCCATGTATCTGCAGGGTGTTGAAAGCGTTTATGACATCAAATGGAATGATGAAGTGAGCTACGGTGAAATTTTTCACCAGGCTGAGGTTGAATTTTCTACCTTCAACTTTGAAGAAGCCAATGTAGAAAAGCTCCTTGAGTTTTTTGACACCTTTGAATCTGAAGCATTAAAACTGGTTGAGAAAAAGCTTATTCTCCCAGCCTATGATTACTGTCTGAAATGTTCTCACACCTTCAACCTGCTCGATGCCAGAAAAGCTATCAGTGTTGCTGAGAGGACCCGTTATATAGGCCGCATAAGGAATATAGCCCGTAAAGTTGCCGAGCAGTATGTCATTCAGCGCGAAGAAATGGGACATCCTCTTCTTAAATAATACTGTTTATACACAGCCGGGTGTTACTTCACCCGGTTGATTTTAAATTTTTTCCCTCTATTTTTTTCTATCAGTCTCTTTCCTCATTCTGTTATTCTTTCTTTATGATCTTTTTCTAAAGATGGCTAATACAGTGTCGACAACAATAATGCAGAAAAAATGATAAGTGCTAATTAAGAGAATTCACTAAGAAAAAAAGATATCTTGGCGGAAGTGCATGGGAATCGAACCCACCTAGCGAGCTATTAACCCGCTACACCGGATTTGAAGTCCGGGAGGGCCACCAGTGCCCTATCCACTTCCAGGGGATGTCGGATATGAGTTGCACATATTAATAGGTGTTGCGCTTGAAAACAACTTTTTATTATATTATATAAGCATTTTGCTTTTTCTAGACAGCAAAGTGCGACGTAATTAGCTGGCCAAGTAATTGAATGGCCGTAAATATATTACATTATTAAAAAGGCAGTAATAAAACGTATGCAGTGCGAACGACTGATGAAATTGGCCAAATCGTGGTACATTCACGTCCGTGAGGAAACCATGGCCCCCGCCCGTATGATCTCTTTTATGGAAAAACATGCAGCGGAATGTCCTGTCTGTCAGGAAGACCCGGATCTTCCGGGCGAAATCGCCAAGATTACCGAAATGATCCTCCCTGAATCTAAAATTCCGAAGGCCATGAGAAATAGTGATGACATGGATGATGACGATGATATGGATGATGACGATGATCGCGACGACATGGATGACGACGACGACATGGATGACGACGACGACATGGATGATGATGAAGACATGGATGATGACGACGACATGGACGACGATGACATGGATGATGAAGACATGGATGATGACGATTACATCTAGTCTTTCATTCTCGCTATTAAACGTTTTTCGTCGAGAACCTTTCCAACTCGATGATCTTTACTGATAAATCATTGCAAATCAGGAACCTGTAATGATTTATCGGTTAATAACGCAAGTACAGGAGTTTTGCTCTGCCTCCCTGAAACCTTATAGTTACAATGTCCCAAAGAATCCTTACATATGGTTTGGTTTTCTCTGGGGGGCACAACTCCCTGTTTTTCTTCTTGTCCTTACTCACATTCTACAACAACACAAAGACTATAGTGAAACGTGGGCGCTGTTTTCTACCTCATTGCAGATCTTCTGTTTCGGATATCCGATCCTGCTCGGGGCCATTTTCGGTATTCTCGGCACTATACGAGCCGAAAAAACATTCCAGATTCAGCAACTCATAACCCGTCTGCAGCAGACATCCATCACAGACCCTCTGACAGGTTTGTTTAACCGTAGACATTTTGCTTTGATTTTCCAGGATCATGTCTCACAGGCAACCCGTTCACAGAAACCCATTTCTATTCTGTTTATTGATATAGACGACTTTAAGAACATCAACGATAACTTCGGACACCAGACAGGTGATCAGGTTCTCGAACAGTTGGCAGCAATATTGAAAGACAGTTTACGGCCTTTTGATTTACCAGTCAGGTGGGGTGGGGAAGAATTTCTCCTTCTCCTGCCCGAAGTTTCAGAAAATACAGCCAAAGAAATTGCCGAGCGGTTACGAAAAAAATCTATGGAGATACTTTCAGCAAAATTTTGTATCAAGATTACAATTTCCATTGGCGTCGCATCATACATTCAGCAGGAGACATTACAGAGTTTTGTAGACAAGGCTGATCAGAGCCTTTATGCAGCAAAAATGCTGGGGAAAAATCAGGTGGTTTGCTGGTCGATACTTCGTGACAGCATGCCATAAAACAAATCAGCCTTTATCATATCTACAGAAAAAATTTCTTCGGAGATCCGATACAATTCCACGCCGAACTATCTATAATTTCCAGACATCAACTTTTAGTTATCTTGACATAGAAACTTTTAATTACCTGGTTTGACGATTCCTATTTGATAAATAATTCACGTCACGGCACAAACAAAACAGATATAAAAATCCTACGTCCGCAAGATTTTGTAGAGTTGTAGGCAATCAACCAGTCGTTTTTCGACAAGATCAGCTGCTCCGCTCATTGCCTCGGCAAGCGTCATCGGCCCTGAAACTATCGGCATCATACTGCTCACCCCTATTTCATACAAGGCTTCGGCATTTTCACCAATCTTACCAGCCAGGGCGATTACAGGGATGCTGTTTGCAGATGCCATTGCTGCCACACGACCAATAAGTTTCCCCTGAACAGACTGCCCATTGATCTCTCCTTCCCCAGTTATAAGCAGAGTAACCTCACCTCCGGCCAGAATTTTCTGCAGTCCATAACAATCTGCAATGAGTTCAAAACCACTTTGCATCACAGCACCGGTATAGGCTAAAAAGCCAAAACCCATTCCACCGGCAGCTCCAGCTCCTTCAAACATCGAATAGTCTTGGCCAACTGCAGAAGCCGTTATTTCGGCAAAATGTGCTAAACTTCTTTCAAGCTGATCCAGCAGATCTGCATCTGCGCCTTTTTGTGGGCCAAAGACCCGGGTTGCTCCATTCACACCAAGCAGAGGATTAATGACATCTGAAGCCAGCAGAATATCCACGCACTCAAGTTCTTTTAAAACAGAGGTTGTCTCAACACGGCAAATATTACTCAGGTTGCCGCCACCTGAAGAGATCTCACAATCTTCTTTGTCCAGAAATTTATAACCAAGAGCCTGAAGAGCTCCGGCACCGCCATCGTTGGTCGCTGAGCCGCCAAGCCCTAAAATTATTTTTTTTGCCCCGTTTCTTACAGCATGGCAAATGAGTTCACCGGTACCGAAGCTTGTCGTCAATACAGGGTTTCTTTTCTCCTCAGGGACAAGAGGCAGACCGGATGCGGCTGCCATTTCAATAACAGCAGTAGTTTCATCAGGCAGCATACCATACGAGGCCTCAACTGTTTCCCCTAGAGGCCCAGTTACTGCAAGAGTTACAATTTTCCCGCCTGTGGCGTAAATCATTGCTTCAACGGTTCCTTCCCCACCGTCTGCCATGGGAAAAGAATATATCTTCTCACCGGGCAAGCACCTCTTTACTACACTTGCTGCAAGCTCACAAAATTGAACAGCCGACAGACTGCCTTTAAATGAATCAGGGGCGAATACAATTGCCATGGCTCATTCTCCAGAATCAGAGATTTCATATTGTGCTATCCGTTCACAAACAATGCGTCTGCATTATTTTGTTGTAAAGAACAGGAGTTCTGACAATTTTTGCATAACTTCAGGATGAGTGCCATGAAAAAAAGCAACTCTGTATTAGTCAGTCTGCTTCAATTCCTCATTTTTATAGCCAGGATAATTATTTCTGTAACAGTAATATGGGTTGGCTATACTCTCATAACAGGAGAACTCTATATATCGCAGACCATCAGCGGCGGATTCGGAACCGGATTATTTCTTCTGATAATCGGCGCCTATTTTTTCTTCAGCGCATTCCTGCGCCATTTTTTTGATCAGTAATTTCTGCTTGTTTAACCGCAGATTCAGCATTATCACCATTGCCATAGGAAGATTGCTGGCTCAAAATCACCCCACCCATCACAACGGCAGCAGCAACACACTGCATTGGGGTAAATACCTCACCTAGAACCATCCAGCCAAGCAACACTGTAAATACAGGGATTAGGTTGACAAACGATGCGGCCCTGCTGGCCGGAACATACTTGAGGCTGTAATTATACAAGCCATATGCACCTAGAGTTATCACAGCACCCAGATAAATAATAGCAAATGTTGGGATAAACTCTATTTTCTCAGGAAACTGTACAGACGGCAGAAAAAGTATTGGCAGATAAAAAACAGATCCGACAAAGGCCTGTACAGCAGTAAGAAACAAAGGAGAATATTTTGGTGCAAGAAACCGCATCACCAGTGTATAGCCGGTTGCACAGATCATGGCCGTAAATTCAAGCAAATTGCCAAGTACAGGGTTTGGGGCATCTTCTGTCGGCGCCCCGCTTACCGTCAGCCAGCATACCCCGACAACAGCAAGAATTGCCCCAGCCCAGCCTTTAACACCCGTTTTCTCGCCAAGAAAGATCGAAGCCGTTATCATCACAAGGATAGGCAGCAATGCGGTAATCATACCAGCCTGTGAGGCAGTGGTGTTCTCGATCGCCTTTGCCTCAAAAATAAAATAGAGGCAAGGTTCACAGAAGGCCATGAAGATCATTAAAAAGACATCTGATCTTTTCAATACCAACAACCGTGTCACCCGCTTATACACCACAAGAAAACAAAGTGTTGCCACCATCATCCTGCCGAAAATAACAACCATCGGGTCATAACTGCGAAAAGCTATTTTAAGGGCAATGAACGAACTTGACCACAGGACCATGGCAAGCAGCAGAAGAATGGTCGGTAAATACTGATTATATTTTGATAAGTTCATAGCATCTCTCTTATTGGCAGAAAATGGGAAGCGGACTGTATACGACTTTTTGCCCCAGTTGGCAAATATGTTTTCTGCCAACAGCCAAATAATGATTGCCTGATCGATGATGAACTTTTATCTTGGAGCTAGAGTAAGCTGGAAATAATTTGCCTTTTACAGAGAGATCACTAATGAACGATAAAGTTAGAAAACTTGAAGAAGAGTGGGAAAAAGAAGAAAAAACTGAAGAAGAAAGCCTTGAAGATGCTCTTTTAGGCATGGAAATGCTCCTTTACACCTCAAGAAGTCTGAAAATCGAAGGAAACTCCAACGTCAAAATCACCGAGATTGAGAAAAAATAATATTTTCTCTGTTTATATTCTCTGACTTACTTCTCTGAACAGCTCTTCAGCCTTGTATGAGCTTCGTACCAGGGGGGCTGCCACCACGGCTTTTATTCCCTGTTCACGCGCTAAAAGACCCAATGCACTAAACTGTTCAGGGGATACATATCTGTCAACGTCCAGATGCTTCAACGATGGTTGAAGATACTGGCCGACAATCAGAATATCACATCCGGTGGCGGCAATATCTCTGAATGTCTCTTTCAGTTCGTCATCGCTTTCACCAAGTCCTACCATTATACCCGATTTGACCACCATATTATTTTTGAGCGCTTTAACACGACGCAGGAGGGTCAAAGAGCGTTGATAAATAGCCTGAGGCCTTACTTTAGAGTACAGACGCGCCACCGTTTCAACGTTATGATTGAGTACATCAGGAGCTGCATCTAAAACTATTGAAAGACTTTGCTCATCGCCCTGAAAATCAGGAATCAATACTTCAATGAGAGTCTGCTGATTTTTTCTCCTCACAGCTCTGATTGTCTCGGCAAATATTTCAGCACCGCCATGATCAAGATCATCCCTGGTGACTGAAGTAATGACCACATAGCGAAGTCCCATCTGTCTAACAGCTTCCGCCACGCGTTCAGGCTCATTATGGTCAACAGGCTGTGGACGGGCGTGCTCCACATTACAAAATCGGCAATTCCTGGTACATCTTGACCCAAGAATCATAAAGGTAGCACTTCCTTTTGCATAACATTCAAACTGATTTGGGCATCTCGCTTCCTGACACACTGTAGCCAATTCGTTATTTTTGATTGTCTCGCATATCTGACGATAAACGCCCCCTTTCGGAAGCGTTCTTGACAGCCATTTAGGCTTTGGAGTGCGTTGTTGACACGTCTTAACACGAATATGCATAGCTATTTCACCTTCCCTGTCAACATTTACTGTCAAATATCACTTAATTTGCCCAGTCAGCAATTCCTGCAGGTACTGACCAAGATATGACTTAACATCCCCAACACATACATGCGGTTCTGCCTGCTCCGAAATGGAGGTCATAGCAACACCTGAAAGTCCGCAGGGAGAAAGCCACGAAAATGGTTCCAGATCAAGATCGACATTAAGCGCAAGACCGTGATAAGTCACCCCGTGCCTTATTGCAATTCCAATAGATCCCAACTTTTTATCCGCACACCAGACCCCGGCATTTCGCTCGTCACGATGTGCCGCCACGTTAAATGAGGCCGCCGTTCTAATCATAGCTTCTTCAAGGAGGAAAACATATTCATGAACAGAAATGCCATACGATCTCAACCTGAGCAGCGGATAGGCAACCAGCTGCCCCGGAGCATGGTAGGTTATAAAGCCCCCCCTGCCGGTGGAAACAATATCGATATGCCTCTCTTTCAGGAAGCTTTCCTGAACCCCGAGATATTGTTCCCCGCCCCTTTTGCCAAGAGTCACAACAGGAGGATGTTCGACAAGAAAGCACCTGCTTTCAGACTCATACCCGTCAACTATCCTGTCAACAGAAGCCAGCTGCAGCTGGAGAACCTCCCTGTAAGGAGCCAATCCGAGATCAACCAGCTGCATGGTTATCCTATCAGGCAGGGCTTTCTGGCAGCCTGTGTTTCATCAAGCCGTCTTACCTTACTGATACAGGGTGCCTCATGAAGCAGTTCAGGATTGCTTTCAGCCTCGCCGACTATTGTTTTGACTGCTTCAATAAATCCGTCGATATCATCTTTGCACTCAGTTTCAGTCGGTTCGATCATAATGGCGCCGGAGACAATCAACGGGAAGTAGATAGTCGGCGGATGATACCCATAATCAATCAGCCTCTTTGCCAGATCCAGTGTCATCACCTTATGCTTCTGAAGATGCTTATCTGAAAAAACACATTCATGCATACAGGCTGAATCGTACGGCAAGTGGAGAACGTCCGTCAACCGCGATTTAACATAGTTGGCATTCAACACCGCGTATTGACTTGCTCTTTTCAGATTTTCTGCACCCATCGAAAGGATATATCCATAGGCTCTGATCAGCACACTGTAGTTGCCGTGAAATGCATGCAGCCGGCCGATAGAATGTTCCCCGACGCTCACCATTGCATATCCGTCATCATTCCTTACGGCCATTGGTGAAGGCAGGAACGGCAGCAGTTTCTCAACACAAAGCACCGGCCCGGCCCCAGGACCGCCACCGCCATGAGGAGTGGAAAAGGTCTTATGAAGATTGAGATGCATGACATCAACACCGGTTCGGGCGATATCAACAATCCCCATAACGGCATTCATGTTGGCTCCGTCCCCATAAACAAGCCCGCCTTTACCGTGGACGATCTCAGCTATCTGCTGAATCTCAGACTCAAATAGCCCCAAGGTATTAGGATTGGTGATCATAATCCCGGCTGTCTGCTCATCCATCAGAGCAGCAACACTCTCCGCCGACAAGGTCCCTTTGGCACCCGATTTGACAGCAACAGGCTTAAAACCGCATAAAGCTGCACTGGCCGGGTTGGTACCATGGGCCGTATCAGGAATAAGAATTTTAGTCCGCTGTTCACCTTTGGCTTTAAAATAGCCGGCAAACATCAGCATTCCGGCAAGCTCGCCCTGAGCACCGGCAGCAGGCTGCAAGGACACACCGGCCATACCGGTTATAGCCTTCAGGTATTCCTGCAGGTCATAGAGCAGGCGGATAGTTCCCTGATTGAGCCCATCTTCCAGCATAGGATGACTGTTAGCAAGAGACGGGCTGGCCGCAAGCTTCTCATTGAGCTTCGGATTATACTTCATTGTGCATGAACCCAATGGGTACATGCCGGAGTCGATACTGAAATTCCACTGTGACAGACGGGTGTAGTGGCGTACCACATCCAGCTCTGCCAGATCCGGGAAACGGACATCTTCTCTGCGGCAGTGTTCTGGAAGTGCTGCCTGAGGCACATCACTCTCCGGGATGCTCATCGCACACCTGCCATTCTTACCCTTCTCCCACAATAGCGGTTCATTAAAAATCAACCCGCGGGTTCCCGGCTGATCAGCCATGCTGCACCTCCTCTGCTACCATATCCATCACATCCTTTGAGGTCTTTTCCGTTACCCCGAAGAGATAACAGTTTGCCAATTGCGGGTAGTAAGCGCCCAATGCCAATCCGGCAACGATGTTTTTCCCAAGAAGTTTTTTCCTGACAGGTTCGAAATCAAAACCGAACTTCACGACGAACTCATTAAATGTCGGGCCATGGCTGACAATTTCTGCTCCGCTCTGCACGAACTGCTGTTTGAAGTATTCGGCCTTGTCATAATTGAGACGAGCCAGCTGTTTTAAGCCTGTTCCTCCCAGGGCACTCATATAGATTGCTGCCGAAAGAGCACAGATTCCCTGATTTGAGCAGATATTTGATGTCGCTTTTTCCCGCCTGATATGCTGTTCGCGCGTATTCAGTGTCAGGACAAAACCCCGTTTGCCATCCAGATCATTGGTCTGTCCGACCAGTCTTCCAGGCATGGCGCGAACGAAATCCTGCTTGCAGCCGAACATACCAAGTGCTGCGCCACCAAACGATTTTGCAAGCCCCAAACTCTGCCCTTCACCGCAGACAATATCTGCACCCAGATCTCCCGGGCTGTTATAGAGGCCAAAGGCAAGCGGCTCAGAAAACGAGCAGACCAGCAGTGCACCCAGCTGATGGACGTTCTCTGCTATTGATCCAACATCCTCAATGACACCGAAAAAGTTCGGTGAGCCAACGGCAACAGCAGCCAGATCATCCTGAAGCTCTGCAAGTATTGAAAAATCGGTTATGCCATGCTCGTCAACCTCAAGCTCGACAATTCTATATTCTGTTGCCTGAAAATAGGTATGCACAACCTGCCGATAGTGAGGATGAATCGCCCCGGAAATCGCCACGGTCTTGCGTTTTTTGCCAAGCCTGATTGCCATCAGCAGTCCTTCAGCCAGAGCTGACGCTCCGTCATACATTGATGCATTGGCAACATCAACGCCCAGCAACCTTGCCGTCAAGGTCTGGTATTCAAATATTGCCTGCAGAGTTCCCTGGGATATCTCCGGCTGATATGGCGTGTAAGAGGTGAGGAACTCTGATCTTCCGGCAAGCTGTCCGACAAGTTCCGGGATATAATGGTCATTGCTCCCGGCGCCGATCAGAAATTTGGTATCGCCGTCAATCTTCATCATCCTGCCCAGCTCATTCATATGGGCAAGCATTTCATATTCGCTTTTGGCTTTCGGCAGTTCCATGAGGTTCTGCCTGCGGCACTCTTCAGGGATTGAGGAGAACAGCTCTTCAAGAGAGTTCTTCCCAATCACCTGAAGCATTTGTCCGATTTCTTCTTCCGTGTGTGGCAGGTATCGCATACTATTCTTCTAAGGATTCGAGATAAGCTTCAGCATCAAGCAGTTGATCATAATCTTCAAGGTCTTCCATCCGGATTTTTATTATCCAGTTTTCATACGGATCGGCATTCAACAACTCCGGAGATTCCGAGAGGTCCTCGTTAATTTCAACAACTTCTCCAGACAGCGGCATATACATCTCCGAAACAGCTTTAACAGACTCCAGGCTGCCGAACTCATCACCCTGATCAAAGCTGTCACCGACCTCTGGCATGTCCACAAAGACGATATCACCAAGTTGATCCTGGGCAAAATCGCTGATGCCGATATAGGCAAATTCATCTTCAATTCTGGCCCATTCATGATCTGCCGAATACCTGATGTCGTCCGGTAAAATCAGTTCATCCAACTCTTTCATCTTCACACCTCATTTAAGTGCAATAAATTTTGACAATGCCATTCCGGCCGTTCTCGACGGCCTTATTTCTTTCCTTATTTCCACTTCAACAGCTCTCCTTCCCGATACCAGTGAAACCCGCTGTCCGATCTCGACTTCTCTATCGACCAGAACAAAACCGCAGCTTAGACCTTTAATCGTTGTTTTTTCTTCTTCGCCCATATCAATTAAAGAGATTATTTCATCACCTTTTCGATGTATTGCCATATCAGTAGTACAGGTCAGAATTCTACCGATCCTGTTCCCTTCCAGGTCGGCAACAAAACTCGTTTCACCGGGAAGAATCTTTCTCGGATCAAATCCGGCAAAGCCATAGGTGAAACGTTTGTCCTTCTCGTTTATGACAGCGCTATCACCAACAAATTCCTTGGTGAAGCTGCCGTTTTCATCCGTCGGCAGGACAAAATCCCAGGGTGTATTGCCGAAAATCCAATCACCAATATCCTGATGGGACAACGGAAGCATTGCTCCAGCCCGAAGCGAATCACGGGCAGCAAGACCACACGGAATCAGGCCAAAAGGTGCTCCGCATTCCATGATCTCCTGCCAGAGCGCCAATGCCTTTTCGGGCTGAACAAATATCTCAACACCGAATTCGCCTGTATAGCCTGTCCGCGAAAGCAGAATTTCCGTTCCGCCTTTGGTAAAAACCGCCGGGTTCGCCTTGCCCGGTTCAAAACATCCCCGATAAGAGAAATAAACAAACTGATCAAGTGCTGCGGCAGGATCAGCCAGTAGCTGCTGCAGTACCTTGCCGGTGGCTCTTCCCTGAACATCGAGTTTCACCAGCCGATCGGTATAATCAATTATATGCACATCCATTGCATATGTTGCAAGGTGGGCTGCAACTTTCTCTCCCATCGAGGCATTAACAACCAGCATAAACATCGAATCGTGGATTTTATAGACGATGGCATCATCAAGTACCGTGCCGTTTTTCAACAGAAAAACACCATAGGCACACCTCCCGGCAGCAAGAGGCTGATGCTCCTTTCCAAGACACCTGAGAAGATCGCGCGAAAAGCTCCTCTGGAGCAGTGCAAAGGCGTCTTTACCTTCGATAGTCAGAAGCGCCATATGGCTGGTATCGAATAGACCGGCCTGTTCAATCACGGCCAGATGCTCCTGCTTCGCCCCGGTTTTATACCAGAGCGGCATTTCGTAGCCGCCAAAGGCTGCCATATTGGCACCAAGATTCACATGGGTTTGATAAAAAGGTGTTTTTTTAACAGGTTCCATAGGTCTCCTATTTGCTCAGCGGCACTTTCAGATCAAAACTCTTGTACACCACAAAGGTTTCCACAGAGCGGACATTTGTTATCTGAGATACTTCATCGGTATAAAAATCAAGGATGGTATAGCCGGTGTTGAGCAGGACCGTAACAATCAGATCATAACGACCAGTAACAACACAGACGGAAGTCACGCCTCTCAGTTTGCTGAATTCTTCACCTTTTTTAACCAGGTCCATATCTTTGACCCTGACCCCGACCATGACCACCGATTGATCAGGCAAAGCCTCCGGATCAACAAGACCGGTTATTTGAAGAACCCCTTCTTCTTTGAGTTTTTTTACTCTGGCGCGAACAGTTCCTTCAGCGAGCGAGAGCCTGTCGCCTATCTGCTTGAAAGGCATCCTGCCATCTTTCAGGTAATGAATTATTGCTATACTTGTTTCATCCAGCTGCATTTTTTCCTCGACTGATCTTTTTCGCCATCATTCAGATGACTTTGTCAATATTTTGCTATATAATTGCTGTATTCGTATTTTGCAAATATGTTTTTGACGTTTTCAACAGTAAGGATGAAAAATGATGAAAATAAAGATAGCAGTTCTAGGCGGCGGCCCCGGAGGGTATTCAGCAGCTATCCGGGCAGCACAACTGGGCGGAGACGTCACCCTTGTCAATAATGACCAGCTGGGCGGGACATGTCTTAATTACGGCTGCATCCCTTCAAAAATGTTGAAAAAGGCCGGAGAAATTTTTTCCCATTGCATCGACTCAAGTCATCTCGGCATACGCATCGAAACACCTCCCGTATTTGACATGGCGAAACATTTGGAGTATCAGCAGCAGACTATCCTGCAGCAGCAAAAAGGTGTCGAGGCTCTTCTCAAGAAAAACGGCGTAAACCACCTTCAAGGCCAGGCGAGATTAACAGGTTTAAACTGTCTTGAGATATTACAAGGAGATGGAATCATCCAGCTTGAGTGGGACAAATTAATCATAGCAGCCGGAAGCAGCCCGTTATCAATTGGCGCGTTTGCCTTTGATCACCGACATATCCTCTCATCAACGGACATATTACGTCTTGTACAGCTTCCGAAATCGATTGTCATTGTCGGCGGGGGAGTTATCGGTTGTGAATTTGGTTCTATCTTTCGCGATCTTGGCTGCGAAGTTACCATCGTTGAAGCCGCTGATCGCCTTCTCCCTCTGCCATCTCTTGACGAGGAAATATCGAAAAATCTTCAGCGCGAATTTAAAAAGAATAAAACGGTAGTTCTGACCAGCCATCTGGTCAACAGCGTTGATATTCGTAACAACCTGGTACAATGCAGTATTTCATCGGTCAAAACCGGGAAAAGCACAGTTGTCGAGGCTGAAAAGGTGCTTGTAGCAATCGGACGAAAATCCAATGCTCAGTCACTGAATCTTGGCTGCATCGGCATACGGTGTGATTCAGCAGACTGGATAACAGTGGACAGCCGGATGCAGACCAGCTGTGAAAACGTTTATGCCATTGGTGATATTACCGGGCCGTACAGGCCGATGCTTGCGCACGTTGCCGCAGCAGAAGGAGAGGTCGCCGCAGAAAACTGCTTCGGCAAAGGCAAGAGCATGCGATACGACAATATCCCCAGCGGCATCTTTACAACTCCTGAGATAGGCTCCGTCGGCCTCTCGGCAGGGCAAGCACAGCAGCAGGGACTTGAAACAGCATCTGAAACAGTACTCTACCGCTCACTGGGAAAATCACATGCCACCGGTGAGATTGCAGGCCTTGCCAAGATTGTTTTTGAGCAAAACAGTCGGCAGATTATCGGCGTGCAGATCATCGGAGCAAGGGCAACAGATATCATTGCCGAAGCGGCTCTTGCTGTTACCATGAAGGTGACACTGAATGATCTGGTTGACACGATTCACGCACATCCGACCTTTGCCGAGATAATCAGGGAAACGGCCCAAAAAGCAGTTGGTTACCCGCTGCATGGATAACAGAAAATGTATGCATCTTTTTCCCCGAAGCTTACAAATAAGCCTTTGACATTTCTTCAATTTATCTGATACTCTTTGAGTGCAGTCCAACGTTGTCGTACACTTACTGGGAAACCAAACCGAAGCATCGAGGAGAATCGCCATGAGGTTATTAAAAAACAAAAACGGCCAGGGAATGACGGAATACATCATTATCGTAGCCCTGATTGCCATAGCAGCAATTGCAGCATTTACTTATTTTGGTCGTACTGTGCGTACCCAGACAACAGCAATGACCCAGTCCCTTGGCGGTGATGCCTCCGGCGCTAAAACTACCGAAGAAGGTCTGAGCACCATATCGAGCGATGCTGCAACCGCAGGCAAAGAGCAGCAAACGCTTAAAGATTACGTTCAGGAACCATCTGGAAACTAACTTTATCTGTTTTCCATTATTCGAGGAGAACATGGTGGCTCTCCTGAACTGTCCCGTTCATTGCAACAGAACAGCTTGAAATGGCAGGAGAAAATCGCTGTCATTTCAAGCTTTATAATCTTTTTGCGCTGAAATTCCCTCTTTCTTCTCAGCGGGGGCAGTCTTCTGTCTTTGTCCTTGTTATGCTGACCGTTGTTATTGTCAGCGCAATTTTTCTTTACAAGTCAGGTCGACTGACAACCGAGAAAATACAGCTTCAAAACGCCGCCGACGCAGCGGCTTACAGCGCCTCCGCCCTTGAAGCAAGATCAATGAATTTTGCGGCTTACACCAACCGTGCCATGGCAGGCAATGAAGTCGCCATAGCCCAGGCCGTAGGTCTGCTTTCTCTTGCCGATGAGTGGAAAGCCATCAACGACTACTTTGAAGTTTATGCCGATATCCTCGATGCAGCCGGGGCAGTCCTTGATATCTTCGGCGGTGCTGGGGCGCCGTTAAATACAATGGCAGAGGTCCTGCGAACAATCGGTGAGGGATATGAAGGCGCCGGAGACGGGCTTAACGCAATAATCCAACCCATTGCCGGCTACTGGGTCAAGGCCTTTTCAGTCATCAACACCATTTACAGCTATGCCCAGGAAACCTATCATCTCACCACCATCGCGCTGGTAAGTGATTCAATTTTCAAGAATCTTGAAGGCAATGTGGTGGGGACGGAATATAACGGCAACCTCCTGCAGAACCTGTTTGACCGCTCCGGTGACAAGGCCATGATATCAGGGATGGACTACATCGCCCTGGTCGGTCATTTTGCCACCTACATTAACGGATACACCAAACGGTTCACAGTGGGCAGCAAGGATGAAGAAGGCAGGCTGGCAGCAACCGTCCGTGAAGCAAGAGATCCTTTCAGCAGCGGCGATACAGCAAAAAACAGCGACGGCGTCGAGGAAAACAGGGACTGGCGCATGGCTCTGGAATCAGAACACATCACCCACTTCACCATCAATCTGCTGGTCAAGAAGATACGGATAAAAATCGGCTATTCATTTGCCTTCGGCATATACAGCAAAGGCGGATCCGAAGTCATACAGAAAGACGACAAACAGTTTGCCTGGTCAGCAATTGACACTTCAGATCTAGAGGTTCAGCTGGCAATTTACCCCTTCTTCGATTTTCATCCGGGCATCCCAACAGGCGGCGGAGCCTCACAGGCAGCCTCTTCAGAAACTATACTCAATGAAGCGGACATCTCAAGTGATGTGAACAATGCTGTGCTGCCGGGTTACGGCGGTGCTCCTGATTACAGCATCAGCTGGGATGAGGCAAAGATAGTCATACCGGAAAAACAGATAGAAGGAGCTAACTACAGCGGGCTTAAGGCATACCGGGATGTGAAACCGAAGCAGGATTCAAATCAGGACAGCGGTTTTTTCCCTTTCAAGTCACCCTTCTTTCTTATCGGCGTTGTCAAAGACCTCGACGCCATGAATGAAAACGAACCCAAAGCTGCCGGGGATGATTTTTCCCTGTCCCACGGCACACAGCATAAAAACCTGATTGCAACAGTTGCCAAATCCGAAGTCTATTTCAAACGGCCGACCGACCTCAGCTATTTTGCACGCGAAGACGGCAACCAGGAAAACTCAAACCTTTTCAGTCCATTCTGGCAGGCACGTCTGGTTCAGCCGAGCGAGTTTGACAGATTCATAACCATTGCTCTACAGCAGGGGAAATTGTGGATCTCCGAAAAGGCAAAAAAAGACATCGATAAAATCCCTTTTATCAACGTCGAGAAAATGTCCACCACCATAGAAAATTACCTGCAGAGGTTTTTATGATGAAAGGACACATGGCAGTCAGAAATAACAGAGGTCAGGCAGCAACAGAGTTTCTTATCGCTGCAGCCTTTGTTCTGGTCCCGCTTTTCGTGATCATTCCGCTTATCGGCAAATATATCGATATCAGACATTCTCTCATCCAGCAGGCCCGCTATGAAGCATGGGAATATACGGTCTGGTACGGCCCGGATGAAAGCATCCTGAGCGGCGGAAAAGAATCGCAGAGGGTCGATCAGAAATCTTGGCGGGATACCAGGGATGAGGCTAAAGCCTATTTTTTCACTGATCCGCATACAGCCTCTTACGGTGTCCCCGATTCACAGATTACTGATAATCCTATCTGGGTCGATCACCATGGGCAGTCTTTATTTATTAACAGCGAATCAAAAATTAACGGAACACAGAAAGAGGCAGACAGCCCGGATCCGACAATGGGTGTCGTTGACACCGTCCTCAGCGGCATCAGCTGGGTTACCACCAATTACGGCAGTCTGCTCCATTATATCGATAAAGATGCCGGCGAATTCGACGCTATCTACACGAAGGGATACTACAAGACATCGCCAACTGTATCTGTTCGCTCGGTAGGTATGGTGCTGCCTGAAACCGGTTTAGATCATGAGCAGGACAACAGTCTGCAGCAGCCGCTGGTGCTTCAGTCCAAAGCTGCAGTCTTAAGTAATTACTGGAATGCAGGATCAAAAGACCAGGCAGTCCATGAAGCGAAAGGCCTCGTTTTTTCGGGTATTCTTGAACCTGTATCAAAGCTCTTTAATGGAGTTCTCGGTTTCATTCAGCAAGGCATCAATTTTGCCGAGAAGTTTTTGCCCGTTGACATGAAATTGCCGATGATGCCGGAATTCGGTTATGTGAAAGAAGATCTGATACCATATGAACACCTCGACGAGTCCGATGCCGACGGTGACAAAAAAAACAAACATGAAGTGAAGAAGATCGGCGGCTTATATTACTACCAGGAAAATGATTAACGCAATTCAAACCCATAAAGATATTAATGCGGTCTACAGGACGACAGTTTTTGTCCCGGCTCTGCTCTATTGCCTGCTCATCACGCATTCTTCATGGGCAAACCTTGCCGATTACCCGACGCCGTCCTGGCTTCAGTTCAATAGTGTAGCCGAAAACATGGTAATTAACAGCCTGCCTTCTGAAGTTTACTACTTCACCAGTGAGAGTTCTTCTGCAAGCACGCTCGATTATTATCGCAAACAGTGGCAGAGCCATCCCGATTATTCACCGGGATACAGAGAAAGCTGGGTCTCTCCGTGGCATATATTAGCCAGAACGGAAGAAGGCAAGCTAATCACCTTGCAGATCCAGGATGACTCTGACGGCACTTCCCTTGGCTACTTCACAATCGCCGATATGAGCCGCGCACAGACAGTAGAAACATCCGATGTCCCCATGATGACCGGCAGCAAGATCCTCAATCAGTCGCTCAGCGAAGATGGAGACAAAAAAAGCAGTGTCACCCTTGTCAGCAACAGCTTTTCCATTAGCAGCAACACGGATTTCTATCTCAGCTATTACCTTGATGAAGGGTGGACCAATGATGTCCACCAGGAGGAAAGCGATTCTGTGACGCTGGTCTTCAGGAAAGGACGTCAGGAAGCAAACCTGGTAATCCGGCAGCTTTTCGGTGTAACGCAAATTGTTATCAATACGGTGATACAATGAGAAAAAGCATCCTGAATCTGCATGCGATTAGACTGCTTTTCCGAAGCGGCAGCCAGAAGGGACAATCGACCGTCGAATACGTGGTCGTCGTCAGCCTGCTGCTGGCAACCTTCCTTGGAAGCAGCTGCATCGACGATCTTGTTGATGCATTTCACAAAAAGTACAAAAGTTATGCCTTCGGCGTCTCCATCTCCGACCCTCCAAGCTCTTCCTTTGACAAGGAAGTAAATGACGGAGCCCAGAAGATCGCTGACATAATGAAGATAATAGATGATCTTCTGCAATTTGTCGAAGGTGCAGATCCTGATGCAGGTGGGGCCGGAGACAACCCTGCCACTGAAGAGCTTGACGAATTTGAACGCATAATCAAGAACCTTTAACCATACAACAGCAGGGATTTATGGCTAAATTTGAATTGTTGCACACCAAGAGTGGACGGTTGTTTTTCATCGCCTTACTTTTTGCCCTCATGGCTGGTGCCGGGACCATACTGTATTTAAAATCCCTGGAACGCCGTATTGAAGAAAAATACACCCCCGCTAAAGAACAGAAGAGCAGGGTGGTTGTAGCAAGCAGCAATCTCAAAGCCGGTACGGTCCTGTCTCCAAACACGGTTTCTGTCCGTGAAATTCCAGCAACCTATGTCCCCAAAGAAGCAATCACTGCACAGCAGTTCAACACCATCAGCGGCGCCATTCTTACCGAAGATCTGGAACAGGGTAAAATGCTCACCATGGCCCATATCAACCTGAATCTTCCTAAAGACCTGTCAGCCACGATCAAGGAAGGACACCGGGCAATCACTATCAGCTCGGACGAACTCCAGTCCATATCCGGTCTGCTCAGACCCGGCAACCGTATTGATATTTTCTCGAGGCTCAATTCATCTACCGCTCAAAATGCCAATATCGACTCACGCAACAGCGATGTCATTATCCCGGTTCTGGAAGACGTGCTGATACTTGCAACCGGCAAAAAACCGGCTCGTCCCAACGAGGACGATTATCTCAATCTGAACGAAAATCAGCAGAAACATACCTACAATACCATTACGCTGGAACTCTCTCCGGATAACGCAGCCCTGCTCAGTCTTGCCCGCTCGGAAGGGGAGCTTATTGCTGTTCTGCGCAACAAGGAGGACAACGGCGGCCTGCTGTTTGAAAAGATGACCCTGCAGGATCTTGCCGCCAACTCTGCAAAACTGGAAAATGAAGCACAGAAAAAGCTGGATAACCGTTTAGTCGATTCAGTTACCAGAACAGCAGACGGCAAACTGGTCACCAAGGACGGGGTTGTCATCAACGACCCGAACGTTCACCTGAACAAAGACGGTCTGCTGGTTACAAAAGACGGAGTTGTCCTTTCCGGTCGCGGTCTGCACGTTGATTCTAACGGCCATATAGTGGACGAAAACGGCAAGCCGGTGGATACCGCCAGTCTGGTTGCAACAAAAGACGGCGGCATTGTCGATAAAAACGGCAACGTTCTCGACTCAAACGGCTATCATTCTGTAAAAGGAGGCTTTCTGGCTGACAAAAACGGGAATATCTACACCCCGGACGGACACCTGCTCAAAGGCGTCCATCTCGATAAGAACGGTAATGTCGTTACCAGCGACGGCAAACTACTCAAAGCCTCAGACCTCTCCATCTCTTCTGACGGAACAGTCAGTATAGCGCCAAAAGTTCCCGGAGTTCATGTCGGCCAAAACGGTGAACTGCTCAACGCTGACGGCAAGCCGGTTACTGCAGCGGACCTCGTTACCATCGACAAAGACGGCACAGTCAGAACCAAGGATGGCAGAATCCTCAAAGGGGTTCACATGGGGAAAGACGGTAAGCTCTATGATGCAAACGGCAATGAAGTAAAACCGGAAGATCTGGTTTCAGTCGGCCCAGATGGTTCTGTCACATATAAAAGTGCTGATGCATCTGGTGTTCATCTCGGAAACAATGGAGACGTGCTCAATGCTGACGGAAAACCTGCATCGGCTACAGACCTGGTAACTGTCGGAGCCGATGGTCTTGTTCGTACAAAAGACGGGAAAGTGCTTGAAGGCGTCCATATGGGCAAGGACGGCAAGCTCTATGATGCAAACGGCAAAGAGATGAGTGCAAACGATGTCCTGCTGGCATCACAGGGTTACAAGGCAGGCAATAACGGCACAGTCGTCGGTCCGGACAGCAAAACTTATACCGCAAAAGATCTGGTAACTGTTGACCCGGATGGCACTGTCAGAACCAAGGACGGCAAGATACTCAAAGGTGTCTATCGCGACAAAAACGGCGTTTTACGAAACAGCGACGGAACACCGTTGACCGCCCAGGATGTCATTGCACAGAGCAGCGCCCAAAATATTGATAATGCTCAATCGGGCACGCTGCCGGGTGTAAGCGCCAGTTATTCTCCTGATCTGGCAACATCGATCAAGAACCAGGGAGAAATCAAGACCCAGCAGTTACGACAAATTGAGTTCATTATTGGCGGTTCCGGAAACGGTGCAGCCAAAACATTTACAGTGCCAGTTGAAGAAAAAAGCATGCAACCTCTTCCAGGAACCAAAGAATAAGATATGAAACAACAGTCACAGAGAATCTCCTGTACAGGTTTTCAATCACACCGCAGCCTGCTTATTACAATGCTTTTCCTGCTCACTTTTCTTTTGCTTGGAACGGGGCAGACGACACATGCCGCCGGCAGGCAAAACATTTCCATGTATCTTGGTGAAGTCAAAGTGATGGAGGTTGGCAATGTAATCAGGGTGGCGCTTGGTAACCCAAAGGTAATATCCAATTCACTTCTTCACCCCGGTCAGCTGGTAATACTCGCCAATGCCGTGGGCATTACTTCCATGCATCTCTGGCTCGAAGACGGCAGCGAAATGGAATTTGACGTACTGGTGAAGGAAAAGCAGTCCTTTGATTCCTATCTTGAAATCAAGCAGCTCCTTACAACCATTCCAAGCGTCACTGTGAAAAAAGTCGGTGAACTGATCGTTCTGACCGGCACCATCAGGGCAGACCAGCAGGAGATATTCGAACGAATTGTCGGCCAGTTCAAAGGTGTTCTTAACCTCGTCACCCACGGTAACCCGTATCAGGAGATCAGTTCTTTGTTGACGGCAGTACCAAATCTTAAAGTAAGAACAGTTGGTTCCAATACTGTTCTATCCGGTGAAATCAGTGACGAATACTCAAAGATCATCAATCTGGTTACCGGAAAGTTCCCCAATGTCATCAACATGACCCGTGCCCAGGCTGCCATTGCCGGGAAAATGGTATACATGGAAGTCAAGATCATGGAAGTCAGCAAAAGTTTTTCTGAAAAACTCGGCATCAACTGGTCAAACCTCGGTATTGTCGGCCCTTCCCTTGAATTCGGCTGGCAGAGGACGAGAAACGGAGCATCCATCCTGAACGCTTCTGCAACCAGCTCTTCACTTAAAAAATCAGACGGCATAGAGTATGGCGCCGGCTATATCGGCATTGCAACCGGCATCACCTCCACTATCAACCTGGCGGAAGATACCGGCGATGCAATATTATTAGCAGAACCTCGACTGAGCGCACGATCAGGAGGCAAGGCAGAATTCCTTGCAGGAGGCGAATACCCCTTACCGGTTTCCAACGATGGCCAGGTAACCGTTGAATTTAAAAAATACGGTATCCAGCTGATGATCGAACCGGTTGTCGACGAACTCGGCAATATTCTTGCCCATGTAGATACTGAAGTTTCAACTATCGACGATTCCGTTGCAGTTCAGGACATTCCGGGCATAAAAAGCCGCAGCACCAAGACAGATATCAGTATGCGTGATAATCAGACCCTGGTTATTGCCGGACTGCTAAGCGATGAGGCCGGCAAAAGCTTTGACAAGGTAAAAGGGCTCGGGGACATTCCCGTTCTAGGTGCACTTTTCCGTTCAAAAAGCTTTCAGAACAAACAGACTGAGCTGATCATATTCGTCACTCCGAGGGTCTATGACGCGACCAGTCCGATCAATATGGAAGCGATTGAAAAAGCCGCCAGAATCAGCCAGGACTACAACGAGCTTGTCAAAGGTGGGGGAATTCTTGATTAGAGGGTATGCATTATGTTTGAAATCCTGCTGAAAGACAACAAAGGCAAGCTGCTCGAAACAAGCACCTGTGAAACCGGATCGTGCACGGTCGGCCGTTCGGGGCGTAATCTTATTAACCTGAAGGGTTGGCGTATTGCGGCCATTCATGCTGAATTTTCTCTTCAGTCAAAAGGTCTGTACGTCTTCGATCGATCTGGTGGTATCGGCATACTGGTTAATGGCACACCCGTTCCCTCATTCGGACCGCTTCATGCCAGTGATGAGATTCAGATAGGGTCCTACCGCCTCACAGCCCATTATGACGAGCCAGTCCTTTCCTATTCTGAAACTGCTGTGAGCAGCCCCAAAGCGCCTGAACAGCCTGAAAAGGACATCCCGGAAGAACACATCGAGCATTTTACTGCAAAACAGACCGGCAGAAATATCGGTGTACAGCATCTTGAACATGATGAACAGCACAGTCACCAGCACAGCAGCAAACGCTTTCTGTGGCATAACCGTATTCACCAGAAACTCATGCTGGCCATGGATCTTCGCCGCACAGACGTTGAATCCATGGACGATAACAAGCTCAAGGAAACAGTCGAATCACTGATCAAGGAAATCATCGAATCGGTAAAAAATGATCTGCCTTCTGATGTGGACTGTGAACGGCTGGCCAAAGAGGTGTTGAACGAGGCAATCGGGCTCGGCCCACTTGAAGATCTGCTGGCAGACGGCAGCATCACTGAAATAATGGTCAACCGCTTCGATGATGTCTACATTGAAAGACGTGGGAAACTGCAGAAAAGTGAAGTGACCTTCTCAAGCGACGATGCCGTACGTTCAGTTATTGAGAGAATCGTTTCCCCGCTTGGCCGCAGAATTGACGAAAGCTCTCCCATGGTCGATGGACGCCTGAAAGACGGCTCCAGGGTCAACGCCATCATTCCTCCTCTGGCAATAAAGGGCCCGACCCTTACTATCCGAAAATTCTCCAAACAGAAACTGCAGATGCAGGATCTGATCGATTTCGGTGCAATTTCCGCTGCCATGGCCTCTTTTCTCGAAACAGCCGTCACCAATAGAAAAAATATCGTCATCTCCGGCGGTACAGGCAGCGGCAAGACAACCTTTCTCAACGTGCTGAGTAATTACATTCCTCACACCGAACGCATTATCACGGTTGAAGACTCAGCAGAACTGAGACTCGGTCAGCCCCATGTTGTCTCCCTTGAAGCACGGCCTGCCAACATGGAAGGAGTAGGAGGCATAACCATTCGTGATCTTGTTAAAAACTGTCTGCGCATGCGGCCGGATCGGATCGTGGTCGGCGAGTGCCGAGGCGGAGAGGCCCTTGATATGTTGCAGGCAATGAATACCGGGCATGACGGATCCCTTACCACCGTTCATGCCAACACCCCCCGTGATCTTATATCCCGTCTTGAGGTCATGGTTATGATGGCAGGAATGGACCTGCCGGATCGCGCAATCCGCGAGCAGGTAACCTCTGCAGTACACCTTGTCGTTCAGCAGGCCCGATTTGCCGACGGTACCAGAAAAATCACCCATATTACCGAGATTACCGGTATGGAAAGCGGCATGGTGCAGATGCAGGATATTTTTATCTATAAGCAGCGCGGGTTTGACAGTGAAGGAAGGGTGCTCGGCGACTTTAAGGCAACCGGCCGGGTTCCCGAGTTTTATGAAAACCTGCAGGAAAGAGGAATTCCTGCGGACATGTCTTTATTTGCGGTGAACGAATGATACTAACCCTGTTCGTGACAGTATGCGCATCGATTGCAACCGGCGTTTTTGCCTGGCTTTTCTTCGAGCATTTCTCGCACAGGATTCTAGAAGCGAAAGACTCCATCTCTTCCACCACCGCACTGAAGTTTTCCGAGATGTTTCTCTTTGTCGACGTCACCCGCTACTTCAGGATTTATATAGCCCTCATTATCGGCCTGCCTGTTCTTGTCACCCTGCTCTCAGAAGATTTCCTGCTTGGCATCATCACTCTTCTGGCGCTCTTTGCAGTACCGCCGATGATGATCAACTCGATGACGAAGCGCCGCCTGAAAAAAATCGAGCAGCAGCTCCCCGATGCCCTGATGATGATATCAGGTTCACTGAAAGCCGGGGCAAGTCTTTCAAGCGCTATCGACAACCTGATACGGGAGAGCCCGGCACCGATCAGTCAGGAGTTCGGTCTCATGCTGCGTGAGAGAAAGCTTGGCGTCGATCTCGACACCGCTCTTTCTCATCTTGAGCAGCGAATCCCGCTTGAAGATTTTTCACTGAGCATCTCCGCCATCAGAATCTCGCGGGAAGTAGGTGGAAACCTTGCAGAAACATTGGAATCTCTTGCGGAAACAATACGCAAAAAACTGACGATGGAAGGAAAAATAGAGAGCCTCACCGCCCAAGGAAAATTACAGGGGATCGTCATGAGTTCGCTGCCTGTTCTGCTCGTAGGTGTTCTGATGAAGGTTGAACCTGCTGCCATGGGTATGCTGTTTACGACCAAACTCGGCTGGGCCGTACTACTGCTGATCATTGCCATGCAGCTTCTCGGCTTCCTGGCAATTAGAAAAATCACCACCATAGACGTCTGAAATATGGATACAAGCTATCAGCTCATACTTGCATCGTTCTCAATCATATCAGCGCTTGCCCTGTTCTACTGTCTGGCATCGCTTTATGACGATGTGCCGGAAGATGACAGAGAGTTCATGGATCCGCTGCCCAAAGTGCTGAAACTCGTCTGGCCGCTGGTCCGGTTGATAGCCTACCACCTGGTCAGCCCCATCGCTCCATACGACTACGTCAAACACGTGGAGGAAAGACTTCAGAAAACCGGTGTCAGCTATCTGATGATGGCAGAGGAGTTTATCGCCCTTCGTATCTTTACTGCTCTCTTCACTCTCCTTTTCGGCTCGCTGATACTCATTACTTTCAACGAATGGAATAATCTTCTGATTCTTATCCTGCCGGTGATCGGTTATCTCTATCCGCATATATGGGTCAGGGATATCCGCAAGAGACTTGAAGACGGCATATTGAGAACGCTGCCCGCTTATCTCGATTTCATTTCCATGGCAGTGGAAGCGGGCCTCAACTTCTCAGGAGCCATCGAACAGGCAAGACGCAAGGGCCCTAAAGGACCGCTTGTCAATGAATTCGGCATAGTTCTGCGTGATCTGCGGTCCGGTATAAACCGCGAAAATGCGCTGAAGCGTATGGCGGAACGCCTGGATATCCATGAACTGACAAGCTTTGTCAATGCCGTGGTCCAGGCAGAAAAAATGGGATCCGGCCTGGGCACCATTTTAAAGATACAGGCGGAACAGAGAAGAAACGAACGGTTTCAACGAGCTGAAAAAAAGGCCATGGAGGCACCTGTAAAACTGGTTGGCCCGCTTATCCTGTTTATTTTCCCGACCACTTTTATCGTGCTGGCCTTTCCGATTGTGATGAAATTTCTCCATGGTGGTCTTTTTTGAGATACGGTACTCTTTGCAACGATACAGACAGGAAGGTCATCATACCGAAGGTGTCGATTACTGAAAACTGGATTGAACGGGCAAGAGGGCTGCTCGGTCGTGCTCAGCTGGAAGAGGGAGAAGCAATGCTGATATCTCCCTGCAATTCAATTCACACGTTTTTTATGCCTTACGCTATCGATGTGGTATATCTTGATAAAAAGATGCATATTCTCAAGATCTGCTCCGACCTTTCACCATGGAGCCTCAGCGGCTGCCGCACTGCCTTCATGGTGCTTGAGCTGCCTGCACGGGCAGCATCAAAAAATAATCTTCAAACAGGAATGCGTTTATCATGGCAGGAAGATATATAATCCGGGCTCTATTACTGCTCTTTCTTGCAGTTGTTTCATTGTCAGGCTGCGCCGCAACAAAGCCCGGCAAAACGGTCTTTGACTACGAGCAGGAAGCCAGCGAGGCCTATGCTGGCGGCAGGTATGATGTGGCTGTTAACCGTTATGAATACCTTGTTGAGCAGGTACCGAAAGACCCGAATTTCTGGTTCAGGCTGGCAAACTCCTATGCCAAAAACGGTGAACCGGAAAAAGCCGTTGTGGCCTATCAGAATACCCTGCTCCGCGACAGCACCTATGAAAAAGCATGGTATAATCTCGGTATCATCCAAATGCAGCAGGCACTGAAGACGTTTATCGACATGCAGAAAGCCATGCCGCCGAACAGCCCAGTCCATTCGCTTGCTGAAGAGAAAATGAACGGTCTTTTTCTCCTGCTCGGCCAGAATCCAGATGAAGAACATCCTGCAGCCGACACCAAATAGATTCCATCAGCTTTTCCAGGCATCCGGCCAGAGCATGGTCGAACTGCTGGCTATTTTAAGCGCAATGCTGCTGCTTATTTTCGGCACCATCCAGTTTGCTCTGATCTGGCATGCTAAGATCACCCTGAACTACGCCGTCTTTGAAGCCGTAAGAGCAGGAACCCTGAACAATGCAACCTATGATGCTGTCAAGGAAGGCTTTGCGAGAGGACTCGCCCCGTTATACAGCTTTGACGAAAACGATGAAGATCAGGTAGGCGCCTTTCAGGTGGCTCGTTCAAAGATTTTGGAAGAGTTCGATTCAAGCGAACAGTTGATTCGTATTGAACGGTTGAACCCGACCGAGAACAGTTTTGCGGATTTTGCAGACGGGGCCGGCTATATCCCCAATGATAATCTCCGTTTTCGCTCATCAACCATCAGCCATCGATCCGGCAGCTCAATCCAGGATGCCAACCTGCTGCACCTCAGAGTCACGTACTGGTATCCGCTCTATGTTCCTCTGGTCAATAAGTTCATGTTCAACACGGTAATCTGTAGCGGAAAATGGAAAAAGGACAAGGTGTGCAGTCAGGATATTCCGCGCATTCCGCTGACATCGACAACTGTTTTACGCATGCAGACACCCGCTCTCAACACTCAGGGATTTTACCAACCGTAATCAATCGGTGAGCAGCCGCACTTCAATACCGTGATCCGATAGAAAAGCTCTGGTTTTACTGCAGACAGGTGCACTCGTTTCAACAATGACAGTTGCACCCGGTAGTGATTCCTTGATTTTGTTTGATTTTTCAAGAAGTTTCCTGCCGTCTGCCATAATAATTCTGCTCTTGCGGCGGATAACCAGTGAATAGGCTTGCGAACCGATCTGTTCAACAATCACAGTTCTGTGAAGACCTAACGTATCAGGAGCTATAATTTTGCGCATACAATGCTTTTGCTTAACAGTGATCAGGAAAAGAACAGCCGTTTAAGATATGCTGCAACAGTTGTAGGCAACTCAAAGATGGTTTTAATTAAACTTGCCCCGGAGGATGGAGCTTTATGCAGCTTACCATTCAAGTTTTTCCCCTCTTTCAACCTGAAGTCAGAGTGAATTTTTTCTCCGCAGGAGGGGCATTTCATCAACATACCTCCAATTCCTTCAGGAATCCGGAGACGCTGACCACAGGATGGGCATTTTTTTTCGACAAATTTTTCCATAGCTGAATCTATATCGTATATTCACCAGGGTGTACAACTGTTAATTCCTGCCAATTTTTTCTCATAAAAAATAATTATCTGTTCTGGGCCTTGAGCCACTTGACAATAACCTCAGGAAACAGGCCAAACACGGTGCAGCAGGCATACTGGATAGTAGAGAGTTCATCTAACATAAGGCATGCTACAGTGCTTCACAAAAATAATACTCTCTCAGCACAACAATAAAAAATGTCATCGTCGCAGCGTCTTCAGTTAAAAGATTTTTTCACGGAAACAACCCTGAATCGAATGCGCACCCCTGAAGATCAATCCAGGCCCAATCAGGCTTCAACAGCCGGTAATGAGCTTAACACCTCTTTTCATTAACAGAACGATACTCCATCATTTTCATCGATTAATCTGTCAAACTCCTCCCACTATACGATGGTAGGGCAAGCTACTTTATGCTATAAAGGGAAATGGAATTGTAATACAGAGCAGTACACAGAAACGAATATCAAGCCCGGCGTTCACATCATGACCAAAGCAACCGATACGACCACGGAGCATTCAATCTCTGATAGCTCCTTGCAACCAAATCCTGCCACCCTAAAAAGTTCTTCGCAGCCATTTCCCCAGCAGAACATACTTAACAGGGAAATAGAAGAACGAAAACGGGCAGAACAGATCACCCAGACTCTGTTTAAGATTTCCAGTGCAGTCAGCTCCAGCAAAAATCTGCAGGAGCTGTATCGTTCTATTCACCTTATTCTTGGTGATATCATAGACCTCACCAACTTTTACATTGCTCTCTATTCGAAAGAAACAGGACGGGTATGCTTTCCCTATTTCGTTGATCAATATGACAGCGGTCAAGTTTATTCAGATCAGATCAACCGGGAAAACTCCTTAACCGGCAGTGTTATCAAAAAAGCCGCCCCTGTATTTTTTGATGAGCAGGAACTGCGCCAAAGGACTGAAAAAAATCTCATTGTCGGAACCACTCCGCTTGTGTGGATCGGCATCCCTTTGAAAAGGGGAGATGAAGTTATCGGAATAATCGCAACCCAGAGCTACGACAACCCGAACCTTTTTGACCAGATGGATCTTGACACTCTGGTTTCCGTCTCGGATCAGATTGCTCTGGCAATTGAGCGAAAACACTATGAACAGGCATTAATTTCCAGCGAGAAAAAATACCGCAATATTCTCGAAAGCATTGATGACGGTTATTTCGAAATAGATACTGATCTTTGTTTCTCCCTGGTTAACAGGGCGATATGTGAGATACTTGGCGAAAAGGCAGAGAACCTGCTTGGCACACCCTGCTCAAAATTCATCTCTCCATATATCTACAGCAAAATAGAGCAGATGGTAAAAGACCTTGTCCAGAACGGTGAATCCGGCAAGATTATTGAAATTGAGTTCACTCCTAAAAAAGGGGAAAAACGCTTCCTCGAGGCAGCCTTTTCTCTCAGGCATAATGAATCTAATCAAGTCATAGGAATACGTGGCATCGGCAGGGATATAACGCAGAAAAAGCAGGCCGAAAAGAACAGAAAATTGCTTGAGGATCAACTTCAACAGGCCCAGAGACTCGAATCACTTGGCACTCTTGCCGGAGGAATAGCTCATGATTTCAACAATCTGCTCATGGGAATCCAGGGAAGAATTGACCTGATGCGAAATGATCTGGCCAAGGACCATCCGCACAGCAAGCAATTAGAAAACATAGAAAACTGTGTTGAGCGGGCAGCCAATCTCACTTCCCGGCTTCTCGGCTTTGCCCGGGGCGGAAAATATGAACTGCAGCCGACCGATGTCAACAGACTCATAGAAGAGAGCATCACTATTTTCGGTCGAGCGAAAAAAGAGATTACCATCACAACCCACTTCGATCAAAAAGGCTGCATCATAGATGCTGCATCCAATCAGATTGAGCAGGTCTTTCTCAACCTTCTGGTCAATTCATCCCAGGCAATGTCTGGAAACGGCACTATTTCGATCAACACATGCCGTATCATCATCAACGAACAGCAAGCTGAATTTCACACAATTGTTCCCGGCAGCTACATCCGGATAACATTGACCGATAACGGTAAAGGCATTGCTAAAGAACACCTGCCAAAAATATTTGACCCGTTTTTCACAACTAAATCCCTTGGCGGCGGAACCGGGCTCGGACTTTCGATGGTTTACGGTATAATCAAGAATCATCTGGGAGCAATTACGGTAGAAAGCCAAGTCAATCAAGGGACATGTTTTACTATATATCTGCCTGAATCCTCACATGAACTTCCCCAGGAAGTCAAAATTATTAAAAAAACCGAAAAAGGCAGCGAGCTCATTCTTCTTGTTGACGACGAAGAAATGATCACCGCGGTCGGCAAGGAAATGCTTGTTGTACTGGGCTACAAGGTAATAACAGCTTCATCCGGATACGATGCTGTTGAAATAGTAAAAAATCATCAGGACGAGATTGATCTGGTGATCATTGACATGATTATGCCGAAAATGAGTGGCGGAGAACTGTTTGATCAGCTGATGCAGATTAATCCCGAACTCAAAACAGTCTTGTCAAGCGGCTACAGTGTTGAAGGAGATGCCCAGAAGATTCTCGACCGGGGCTGTTGCGGATTTATCCAAAAACCATTCAATCTCTCAAAACTCTCAGAAAAAATACGCGAAATACTGCAGGAATAGCCATTCGTAAAAGCGCATAAAAAAAGCCGGGATTATAAATAAATCCCGGCTTTTGTGTTTCAGGTATAAGCTATAAAAAACTATTTCGCAGTGACAATCTCAACCATTGTCTCGTAGATACTCATCGGAGTCGTTCCGTGTGCTTCGGCAATTTCTTTAAGCTTCTGGGAGGGTTCCGCATTTATTCCTTTGGCAGCCAGCCCCTGCATAATCATCTCAAGTGATAAGCCATAATCATTACAGATTGATTCAATGCTCATTTTACCAAGACCGGATTTCGGGCCGTTCACGAACTCTTCAATATTTGCGCTGACTGATTGAGCACCTGCCTTCTCCTTGGCAACATCATCTCGGATAGTTGTTGCACCCTTTTCCTGTGATGGTTTAATGATATCATATATTCTTTGCGGCGGGACCCCTGCGCGGGCAGCAATAACCTTCAGAGTCTCATTTTCACTCTTTACTTCAATTCCCGCTGCTTTCAGGAGTTCCATACATTTCGCAAGATCAAGACTGTCTCTCTTGGCGAACATTTTTAGCGAAGACAATTCAGCATGTCCATACGGAGGCTCACCGTATTTTTCACCTGCTGCTTCTTTAAAATGCTCTGAAAGGCTCATGATCTGTGCCATAGGTGGAACGTTGAAATAGGTTCCGACTGTCACGGCAAGGGTTATAACTAGAGCCACAATATTGGTACCGGAAAAAAATCTGAACTCTTTAGCCTTGTTTTTCATATAGTTTATAATCGGCGTCCAGTTATAAAAGATATGCACCAGACCGGCCAGCAGGAAGAGAAACCCGACAGTGATATGCTGAGCACCCCAGTCAGTTTTCGACAGACCGAGAAAACTCCAGTCAGCCCAGTAAGCCACCCTTCCTTCCGGGACAACATAGAGAACAACGGAGTTCACTGTTAGAATAATGATACTCCAGACCAGAGTCATTGATGTAATTTTTCTCAAATTCATAATTTCCTCGAATAGATTACTTGATAATTACAGCCACCATCTCCTGCTCAATTTATATGCCAGATGCGGGTTTAAAATCAACATATATTTTAGTAATAAGTTAAAAACTATATATGTAAGATACACTATCTGGTAGACAGGACAACCGTTTTACACTGTTTCCAGTGGAAATAAAAAAGAGCCCTGCAGTATTCGTTTTCGAAAAATACAGGGCTCTATCTTCCACCTGCCATAAAGCAGGATTCAAATGCTATTTGAGCTTGAACTGCGCAATTAAATGCTTCAGCTGCTCAGAAAGTTCAGCCAGTTCGGCAGCACTCCTGTCGACCTGGTAACTGGAGTTTTTGATGCTCTCAGAGGCAGAATCAACTTCAACAATATCCTTGCTGATACCATGACTGACTTCGGAGCTTGCCTGAACATTATCGGCAACCCTGTCAATACCGTTGGAAGCCATACTGATATTGCCGGCAATTTCTCTGGTTGCCACAGACTGCTCTTCTACCGCAGCAGCAATAGTTGTGACTATTGCATTAATATCATTAATAATTTCACTTATCGAAGCAATCTCTGCAATAGCACCTGAGGTATCGGTCTGAATTTCGGAAATCCGTTGACTGATTTCCCCGGTTGCTGCTGCGGTCTGTTTAGCCAGTTCTTTGATCTCATTGGCAACAACAGCAAACCCCTTACCTGCCTCCCCTGCTCTTGCCGCCTCGATGGTGGCATTCAATGCAAGCAGGTTGGTCTGATCAGAGATCTCATTAATGGTCTCGGTAACCTTGCCGATATTCTGCGCCGATACGCCGAGATTCTTCATCTTCTGTGATGCATTCAGGGCATCATCAACAGCTTTCTCAGAAATCTTACGGGCATTTTCAGTATTATTTGCAATCTCATCAATTGTTGACGTCATCTCTTCCGTCGCTGCGGCAACCATATTGATATTGCTGTTGGCCTCCGCCATTGATTCCGATACCGAGGCCATATTGGAACTCATTTCATGGGCCAGGGATGCAACCTCAGTGGACTTCTTCGACATATCCTCCGAATCGTTCAACATACCCACGGAAAGACCGTTGAGTTTTTCCGAAGAAGATTTCAGACTGTCTACCTGTTTGGAAATCGTGAACATCATTTCATGCAGGGTGGCGATAAAGCCGTTGAAATTGCCAGACAGCAAGCCGATTTCATCTTTTGACCGCACTTCCATCTCCGTGGTCAGATCTCCGGATGCAACCTGATCAAAGCCTTTGCTTATTCGCCAAATCGGCACCGCAATAATCTGTCTTGATAGAAAGAAAATTGCCAAAGTGAGTACAACAAGAACGGCAACAACGGCTATTGCCGCGTCAGTAAGGTAGGTAATATTGAGATTATGCATCGACTCTGTTGTTTGTTTCTTCGCCTTAAGAAAGCTATCGATGGAAAACTTGAAATACATCACACCGCCATGGGGCTCACCCAGTTTCCAGTCAAGATGACAACGGAGACAATCGGCAACTATTTTCTGCGGATGATATATCTGGATGGCCTGGTCATCCATCTGAAAAATAAGCTCTTCTCCCTTGTTGATTCGGTCATTGATATCAGCAGGAAGAGTCTTGTTGAGAAATGCTTTATCGGATGCATAATCAACCTTACCGTTTTTAGAAAACAGAGAGAATTCAAGCAGTCCTTCAACATTATTTGTGTCTTTAAGCAAATTGCCAAATTTCTCCATTTCTCCCCGGGTCAGTGAATCGGCAACTGAACTTGCAATCGAGTGATAGAGGTTTCTGGCAAATGTTTCTTCCCGGGCCTGCAGCCGACCAAGATTGTCCTTTGTCAGCTTGCCTATTTCCCGGTTCACCTGCACATATTGAAAAAGTTGTGACAGAATAATTACAACACTCAGGCAGACAATAAGTGTGAGAATCAGTTTTGTATGCAGTTTCATGATATCGCTCCCTTATCTCCCCTATGCTTTTTTCTCGCCCTTGCGATAAAACGGAAGAGCTGGATCTTTTGCAAAAAATTCCGATGAACAGCCGATACACGGCCCACCCGACTTAATACAGTTGTTTATGCCGCCATTACGATAACGGGTTGTACAATCCGAATAAGTTACAACGCCAAGGCAGCCCAATTCGAAGAGACAACCGGGATCACCAAATTTTTTCGCAAAAGTGGAGCGTTCATAATCATAAAAACGGGGACAATTATGATGTATTGTTTTACCGAAGAACATCAGAGGCCGATCGCGGTCATCAAGCGGTGGTAAACCGTATTTAACAAGATGGACGAGTGTACCGACAAACCAGTCCGGGTGAGGAGGACAGCCTGGAATCACAATTGATGGAGTGTTGACCCCTTTATTCTTGAGATATCGCGGCGAACTGACTGCACCTGTAGGGTTGTTGTCGGAACCGGGAATGCCGCCAAATGCCGCACAGGCACCAAGATGAATAACATGTGTAGCGGACTGCGCAGCCTTGACCACCAGATCTCCTACCGGCTCATGACCAATTACACAGGCCTCAGGCATTCCTTCAGGGATGCTGCCTTCCACCACAAGTATATGCCCGCCCTCTTCAGAGGTCTTATGGATGATTTCCATACAGCCCTCACCTTGCGTAGTTGAAAGGGTATGGTGGAAAAGCAGAGAAATATACCGGGTAAACAGTTCCCCGGCACCCGGTGCTTCCGAATCAATAAATGATATTGTACACCCTGAACATGACTGCGCCTGCAGCCAGAGGACTTTTACCTGCCCTGTCGCCAATGATTCCATTGCATCCGCAATATCAGGAATTGCACTGCTGGCAAGCCCCATTGCAACTGCCATTTTCGACCCAAGTTCAAGAAATTCACGACGTGTAAACTTTGTCATAACACTACCTCCTTAATGAACCGCACAAGCTAAACATGGGTCAAACGCACGTACAATACGAGCCGCCTCTATCGGATTATCCTTATCCTGAACATAGGTTCCAATAAGAGCCTGCTCCACCGGTCCTGAGACCTCCTTGTCATCTTTGGGTGAACAGTTCCAAGTTGTCGGAACGATACAGTCGTAATTACTGACCTTCGAGTTTTCGATGCTGATCCAGTGTCCAAGCGCCCCTCTCGGTGCCTCTGTCAGCCCGGCCCCTTTTCCTGAGGCAGGAATTGTAAAATCGGCACAGGCAGGCTGCCCCGGCTCTAGTTTTTCAATCCATTCCTCCATTCTGTCGAGCAGAAGCTGCAGTTCGATAATTCTGATAGCATGGCGGCCAAGACATGAATCAAGCTCCTCAACAGTGCGCCCGATCTGGCGCAGGAACTGATCTGTATACTGCTTGAGCAAAGAGTCCCCTGGCCTTGCATAAGCGACCATCACCCTGGACAAAGGACCGACTTCCATAGGCTCACCGTTGTATCTCGGGGCCTTAATCCAGGAATATGCCCCAGATTTATTCGGTTCAGGATTGGTTTTTCCTCTGCCGGAATCGCTTGAATATTTCGAATATTTCACCTGTTCGGTGATACTGGCGGTGTCTACCTCGGAGAATGTGCCGTTGATCAACACTCCCGGTTCAAACACCTTGTTCGTATTACCTTTTGCTTGAGCAAATGAACCGTAGCTGAGATAATTGCCGCAGCTCTTCCCGAGTTGCCAATACTCAGGAAATTCGTTTGCCACCGCAAGGACATCATGTATGTATTCCGTCTCAAGAAACTCGCGAAGCTGCCTCGTCTTAGTCCTGCAAAGAGCGATTTTCTTTGTTGTCACCTGCTCAGTTACACCACCGGGGACATTTGAGGCCATATGGGGCATCTTGCCTGAGAAAATTGCAACAAGCTGGTGTGCCAGCGCACGTATATCCATTGCAACAAAATAGTTTTTCAACGCTGAGATATTTACCTCAGCGTTCTGAATATATCGCGTTTCATAACGCGGCAGAAAAGGTGCCGCAGGGAATAATTTTTTAGAACGCATTTCCTGCTGAACCCACGACTTGATGTCAAGCAGCATTCTGTCTTTGCCCTGATATGCCAGGATACCCTTAACATCGATAAAATCCATGGCAGACAGATGATAGAAATGTGTCACGTTATTGTGAAAATAATTGGCTCCCAGCATGATGTTTCTGATCAGGCGTCCATTGTCGGGAATTTCAAGACCGTATGCATCCTCCTGCGCCAAAGATGACGCCTGCCCCTGGGAAACCGGACAGACACCGCAGATGCGCTGCATTATCTGCTGAGCATCCAAGGGAGAACGTCCTCTCATTATTTGTTCAAAACCCCTGAACATTTCACCGACACATTTCGCATCGCTGATGTAATTGCCTTCAACTTCAAGATTTATGGCCAGATGCCCTTCAATCCGCGTAAAGGGATCAATACTCACTTTTTGCGCCATTCCTGCTACTCCTTCTACTCAAATCAACTAGTTACATAAAACACTACCTTTCAAGGTAACTCCCCGATGCAGCGTACATTCCTGATGGAATACTAATGAAAAACTAGTTGTATGTTAATAATTCTCAAAAGTCAACTCGGGCCAGAAAAATATTTCTCAGTTTTTTTGATAAAAATATTTTTTAATTTCACCGTGTTATCGTTAACACATTAGTTGTTTCAAGATGTTAAAAACGGTAAGATATGAGCTGTCTGCAACCTGCTGACTTGTATTTACAGAATTATATTTTGTACACTGGTAGTGATACTTACTCAGGAGAAGGCCCTCTTGACTTCTCATCAAGGACTTCGGCCAATTTCAGTTTACAGAGATCAGGCATCAGTGCTATATACCCTGGCAAAGTGAGCTGTTTCAGATACACCAAGAGAGAAAAACGCATTATGAGTTTGGACAATCAATATCAGCATAAATGGAAAATACTCGGTTCGGTAGGCACCGGTGTCTTTCTGGCAACCGTTGACGGAAGCATCGTCAACGTATCCCTACCGACCATGGTTGAGTCGCTGCATACCAGCTTTACCCTTATTCAATGGGTCGTTCTCTCCTATCTGCTGAGTGTAACCACATTGCTTTTAGGTTTTGGCAGACTGGCTGATATTTTCGGCAAAAAGAAAATATATCAGACCGGTTTCGTCATCTTTACCCTCGCATCGGTCTGCTGCGGCTTATCACAAACTGTACACCAGCTCATAATCTTCCGAGTATTCCAGGGGATTGGCGGTGCTATGATCATGGCGCTTGGCCCTGCTATTACTACCCAGTCATTTCCTCCTTCGGAACGCGGCAGGGCTTTGGGGACAATCGGTCTGATCGTCTCCATCGGTATTGTTGTCGGACCCGCCCTTGGCGGTTTTATCCTTCAGCTGCTCAGCTGGAACTGGATATTTTACGTCAATCTTCCTTTCGGTATCGTCGGACTCTGGATGGTCGGCAAATTCATTCCAGCCATGGCCCCTGCACATCAGCAACGTTTTGATGTTGCCGGCGCCATAATTCTTTTTATCACAGTCTTCTCTCTGCTCATCGGCTTGAGCCTGAGTCAGCAGTATGGTTTTGGTGATATTAAAGTTATAGCCCTGATCTGTATTGCCGCAGTTGCTCTAGTTATTTTCATTATGGTCGAGAACCGGCTGGAGCATCCGATGATTCATCTGTCACTTTTTCACAACCCGCTGCTCAGTGTTAATCTGATCACCAGCTTTATCAGCTTTTTTGCCCTTGGAGGCATTTTCATTCTTATACCGTTCTACCTTGAAACTATTCTTGGTTTTCCATCAATGAGGGTTGGCCTTCTGATGAGTGTAATCCCGGTCATGATGGGAATATGTTCTCCTCTGTCAGGAAATCTCGCCGATAAGATCGGTTCAAGACCGCTGATCATAACAGGACTACTTATCCTTTCACTCAGCTATCTTTTCGCCAGTCTCCTGAAAGCAGACGGTTCTGCCCCCGCTTTTATCCTGCACATAGTCGGTATAGGAATAGGTACGGGGATTTTCCTTTCCCCAAACAACAGTTCTATTATGGGAGCAAGCCCGAAACAGCATCTTGGTGTCGTATCAAGCCTCATGGCCCTTTCACGGACCCTCGGCCAGACGGTAGGCATATCCGTTATCAGCACCATCTGGGCCCTGCGCATTCATCATCTTGCCGGAGACTTCGGACACACCAATGTCAGCGCTGCGCCAATCCCTCTGCAGATGGCCGGTATGCAGTTTGTTTTTGTTATCGTAAGTTTTCTGGTGATGCTGGGACTTGGCCTGTCTATTTACGGATACATTCTTGAACGGCGTCAACAGACCGTACAGCAATAAAGTAACAGAGCTTATGAACCCGATTGAATCTGTTTTAAAACACTACCCGATGCTGCTGCTCGACGGAGCGCTTGCTACCGAACTTGAGAACAAAGGCTGTAATCTCGCTGATCCCCTCTGGTCTGCTCGAATTCTGTTTGATCAGCCAGAGCTCATCGCCGCTGTTCACCATGATTATTTTACAGCCGGAGCTGACTGTGTTATCACCGCCAGCTATCAGGCAACAGTCCAGGGACTGACAGCCAGGGGGCTGACAGAAAGTGAAGCCTTGCGGGTGATTTCTTCTTCTGTCACCATAGCAAGGGAGGTAAGGGATACCTTCTGGAAAGACATAACAGATAGACGAAACAGGCCAAAACCGCTGGTTGCAGCTTCCGTCGGCCCTTACGGCGCCTACCTGGCAGACGGCTCTGAATATCGCGGCAACTACGGGATTACCCGAAGAGAATTATCAGATTTTCATCGCAGCAGACTTGATGTGCTGATAGCCACACAACCGGACATCCTTGCCTGCGAAACGATTCCCTGCCTCGATGAGGCTCTGGCTCTTGCAGAATTGCTGAGGGAATACCCCAATCAATTCTGCTGGATCAGTTTCACTGCCAAAGATGATTCCAAAACCTGTAACGGCGATTCCATATTGGAATGCGGAAAACAGCTCAATGCCTTTGAGCAGGTTGCTGCCATAGGGATCAATTGCACTGCACCGCAGTACGTCGGTTCACTCATTAATAAGCTCAGGAGCGTTACAGACAAACCGATCATTGTTTATCCAAACAGCGGGGATCAATACGAACCGCTTACCAAAACGTGGATAAAGGCTGAAAGCCATGCATGCTTTTCTGATCTTGCAAAAAACTGGTATGAACAGGGAGCTAAAATCATCGGCGGCTGCTGCCGCACCTCTCCAGCCGACATTGCTAACATTGCCGGCTGGCTGAGAGGGGCAAACTCGCTCCCTTAAAATTTCAGTCTGAAAAAGCGGATCATCCAGGGCAGGATAAACATATCCATCATCAAAGCGGTAAAGATGGTAAGAACCATCAATCCACCAAAGCTTTTGATTGGCGCAAAATCAGACAGGACGAACAGACCGCATCCGGCACCCATGACAACCGATGTAAACATCAGGGCTCTGCCGGTACTCCAGATCGTATTCTCAAGCGCTTTTTCGATAACGCTCTCATCGCGTATTTCACGGCTGTAGCGTATGAGGACGTGGATGGTATTATCAACGGAGATGCCAATTGCAATCGAACTGATCATTGCTGTTGCAAAATTCAGCGACAGGCCAAGCCCTCCCATAACACCCATGGTCAACACAACCGGCAGGATATTCGGCACCATCGAAATAATGGCGCCTTTCAGTGAACGGAGAAGCCAGAGCATCAGGAAAAAAATGACCGCCAGGGTAATGAAAAAAGAATTTGTCAGACTCTCCAGAATCGATATGATCTGCTGCGACATCCTGGCGCTGTCACCGGTGACTACAACCTGCAGCCGCTTATCGACATTGGTCTCAATATAGTTGTTCAGATCATCCAGCAGCTGAATCTGTTCGCCGGTGCCGGCAATTTTCAACCGGGCAGAAACCCTGGCAACAGAATTGTCATCAGCAAGGAGTGCGGAAAGCTGATCAGACTGGCTGGTGCCTCCGAGCATAAAGAGAATCTCAGAAATCAATCCCTCTGCATGCTCACGGGTAAGCACATTTTCATCGGAATGCTCAAGTTTACTAAAAATCCATTGAAAAAGATCAACGATTGATGTGACAGTTCCAACATCCTGTCTTGCTTCCAGAAAATGCTCGATCTTCTGTATTTCGAGCAAGGCCCACGGCTGCTCAAAACAGTTTTTCGGTCCCTTGACTTCCATTTCCACCGTACCAAAACCAAGCAGTTTTTTCTGTACAATGGTTAAGCCCTGAATCGAAGGAGCCTCTTCAGGAAGAAAGGCAACCATACTCGTTTCAACTTTTATTCTGTTTATTCCAACCCCTGCAAAAACGAGAAGCAGAGCACAGATTGCCACTACTTTGGCACTATGCCGCCGGTTAATGAAAAGAGCAAAGGTAATAACTTTGGTAAAAAGCGAGTTGCGGTATTTCTGGAGAACATCCCCGGGAGGCACAGAAAGAAAGGAGAGGACAAGCGGCATCATTACAGCAATCAGGATATAACCGATCAGGATGCCGAAAGAGGACCAGAGCCCCAGTTGACGGATATTGGAAAGATCTGAAACTGCCAAGGTGAGAAAAGCGGCAGCCGTAGTAAGCGAGGTGAGAAAACATGCTGTGAGCATGTTCTCCATCGTTGAAACAATTATTTCGGTACGATCCCTGCTCGACTTGGCATGTTCATAATAATGGGCAAGAACATGAACCGCATCAGAGAAACAGACAATGGCAATCATCGATGGGAGCATCGCTCCGACCGAACTAAGCGTTTCACCGAGCAATGCCATGATGCCGAGGGTCCACCCTACTGCCAGCATGGTGATGCCCAGCGGGAGAAGAACACCGCGTACAGTTCGAAAGGCAAAAAAGAGCAGCACGACCATAACCGCCCAGGTCAACCAGAAGAACCGTTTAAAGTCGGTTTCAATTGCATGAGACGAATCAGTGAGCAAAGGAGTAAGCCCTGTAAGATAAACTTTTACATCTTTAGAAATATTCAACTCACTCATTTTGCTGTTAATGGCAGAAACAGCAACAGCACCTTTTCCCATGCCTCTAGTCAGCGGAGGCAGGGTGATGTTAATCACCGTAACCTTGCCGTCAAAAGAGAGCAAAGTCCCAGCCCACATCGGATTTGCCAGAACCTCTTTTTTGATCTGATCAAGCTGCGGCTTTGAGAGATCAGGGGCGGCAAACAGCGGTTTCAGCCCCATCTCACCATACTCATCCACTGACAAGTCCTTAACCGTTGTCAGGGATTCAACTTTCATCACACCGTCGATCTGTTTAATGGACGATGTAAGTTTTTGAACCAGTGCCAGATTATCAGCGGTAAAGATATCATCTGCTTCAATGATGAGCAGCAGAGGCTCGCCCTGGCCGAATTTCTTTGCCATGGAGATCAGGTCCCTGCCGGAATCATCCTGCGCGGACACCTTGCCCTGCTTCTGCTCAAACAGGACTTTCGGATTAATAACAAAGGGGGAAAGGACAAACAGCGAGATCAGCGCGATCACGGCAAGAACAGCCAAACGATACCGCAGTAATGCTCCAACAAGAGTCCGCTGCCATGATTTTTCAGCCATAATGCCTCTATTTCTCATCCATAGCAGGTGCAGACAATGCCTGCAGAACCGTCTCGGACAGTTTCAACTCGTTCTGCTCTCCGGATAGCCACTGCTTCAACCACAACTGCTCTTGTGCTGTTATTTCGGCAACAGGTTCAATGAATTGAATTCCATAGCGTTGCAAGACCTTTTCTGCATTGTCCGTTCTCTGCTGAAAAGCGTTTTCCAGGGTATTGCCAAGCTCCTTCAACCGAGCAGAAACTTCATTCTTTTCCTCCACGCTCAAGGCCGCAAGAAACTGGTTGTGCAACGTCCAGATCCCGTAGGAATAGGCTACCGGCACCCGATAAATATATTTGAGACAGGTATGCCATCTCTTCATGATCAGTAGAGGCAGCGGTGCGAGCACACCGTCCACCTGGGCTGATTTCAGATCGTTCAACACCTTTTTCACTTCAAGCTGCCTGAATTGCAGCCCGGTCGATTTCAGCTCTCGAATTGCTGCTGAATCTGCATCTGGCAGCCAGAAAACCTGCTGTTTCCACTCATCCAGAGTTGAAAGATCCTTCGATGAGCCGAAATACATGAAACCAAAATCAACAAAGTCTATGGCCTCAACATCGTTATTGCTCATATTTTTCAGCAGCATTTCATCCAGCCCGGTTCTCACTTCAATTACCTTCTCTCTGGAAGGGAAGGCAAACGGTAAACTATAGGCTAGACTCTCCGGACCAAGACCTAACGAGGCAAAATCCGTTTCTATGGCCAGGCAGCCATCAAGCTCGCCGGTCACCACCCTCTCACCGAACCTGCTCTGCTGGTCTTTCATGAAATGCAGTTCGATATTTATTTTCCCTTCACTTTCAGTCCTGATACGATCAACCTGATCAAGCATCAGTTGATATTCTTTTGTCTTCTCAGGAACCGGAACGCCGATACGGATATCAACGGCGAGGCTGTTCTGCGGCAACAGGATACTGATGGTAAAGAGCAACGCAGTCAAAAAGCTGTAATATTTTCCTGCCATGGAATCACTTCCCCTTTTCAAGGCCGGGCTGACACGACCCTGTCTGTCCAAGTTTATCAATGGTCTGCTTCGCCTGTTTGAGGGCAAAGTCATTCATCAGGGTAAACTGATCTGAGACGGGCAAACCTGACTGGATCACTTTTTTAAGTTTTACACACCCTGCTTCCACTTCTCCGTTATTGGTCAGCCAAATGCCATAGAATACCTGCGGCATCAGATTTTTTCCTGCCGCCTGTTCAACAGCCCGGTTGAAATAATCGCGAACGCTCTGATCGTCTCCGTATTCCATAGAAGCCAGTAAAGCGAGGTACAAGGTAGCCATTCCGCTGCGATAATCGGCCTCCAGCTCTGTAACTCTCTGCATCATGAGCTGAATCATGGGCAGGTCTGCAACAGCATCGAGATCATCTTTTCGTACCCGTACCCAGTCCAGCCAGACCGAACCCGTAGAAAAAAGAGTCGCAACATCTTTCACAGAAGTATTTTTTACCACCGTTTCAAAATCGGCATAACTGCTGGATCTGGCCGACACCATGCCCGGAATGATCTTTGCAGACGAAGTAAGGGCGTATTCAAGCGCACGGGCTGTCAGACTGCGTGCCCGTTCTTGATCATCAACAAAATACGCACCGTAAAGACTATAAAGCTGCGCTGCGGCTTCGAGCAGTTTTGGATCATCCGGAGCCTTGCTCAGCATGCTTTCAATCATGATGATATAGGTCGGCAGCCCGTCTTTAACAATGGTGCTGTCCGGAACTCTGCCCATGCCGCTCAGAATATCGTTAGCTGAAGGCCCCATTGACAGGGAACAACCTGTTAACAGCAAAGCCACAAGGAGGGAAAAGCAAGAACCGGCAATGATTTTTCTGGTCATATATTCCCTCCTAACTCCCCCTTGTTGAGATGCGGCTTATTTTTACTGAAAAAGCCAAGCGCCAGAAACAGCAGCAAACCCGGAAGTCTAACAATAAGCAAACAGAAACGGATTATAAACATCAACTCAGCACCACGGACATATCCGCTTTTTGCAAAGCTTAACATTGATATTGATTCACCAAGTCCAAGACCGCCCGGAGTCACAGGCATTCCATTGGCAATCATTACAAAGGGAATGTTAACGGCTGAAGTGGAAAAAGACAATGGCGTATCGAGCATTTGACCGCTGATCTGAAACCCGATCGCCATGCTGATTGCAGCCGTGAAGGAAAATAAGGAAGCAATTCCAACCCACAAAAGCAATCGTCCCCACGTTGACGATTGACCGTTTTCGCCTGCTCTTCGTTTTTCCTTTATCCCCATCCAAACAATGGTTGCCACTGTAACAAGCAGAGTCGCAACACATGATCCTGACAGAAAAAGAATATAGCTCGGCTCGGAAAACGACGGTCTAACCCAGAGCAGAACTATCAGCGCCAATGCAAAAAAAGCTGCCAGACCAAGCAATCGATCAAGAAAGACTGAATTAATCGTCTTGGTCTTAGCATTGGAGACGATACGTGTAATATAATAAAATCGGCTTACTTCAGCTCCAAGCGTCCCCGGAGTAACCATTTGAAAAAACTGGCCAATCCAGGAATACACCAGCACCTTTCTCAAAGGCAGGTTGATCCTGTTAAGACGGAGCAGACACCACCACCTGATACTTTGAAAGGCGAGGGAAAAAAGAAGAACTAAAAGTAAGGGAAGAATCCACCAGGATGAAACGATGGACAGTAAGGTTTCGGTGGAAAGCTTATTTTGAGAAATAAGCCAGCCAAGAGCGGCTATTGCAATGCCGCTCTTAACAATGGTGAGCCCTGTTTTTGAAAGAGAAATAAGTCCGATAAAATTTCTAATTCTTGCGAACACTGGCTACAAATTCACTTACACCCTTCTCAGTAATGCTGGTGGTACGATCATTACCTTCACAAACTGCACCGCGAACACCGATAATATCACAATCGATATCAAAAACCATGTCCATGTGCTCTTTTCTTACAGAACCGGCAAGAGCTGTTCCAAGACCAAGTTCTTTCGCCAGGTTCACGAAATCTTTTAATTCCTGAACAGACATATTGTCAAAAAGGGTAGAACCGTCTTTGATCTTGGTGTCAAGCATAGCAACATCAGAGCCGGAGTCTTTAGCTGCTCTAACAACATCGAGTGCAGAGACGCCGCCGAACTTTGCAAAATCGGCATAACCGCAAGCTACTTTAATAACATCGGTTCTTACCATGTTAATAGCTTTAACAGATGCAGACATCATTGCCAGGGCGTCGTCATAATTTTTTGCACCATACAGACCGGCTTTCAAATAATCCGCACCGCAGTGTGCAGCACCAAAAGATGCTAACGCGATAGTACCTGGAATATTTGGAAGATCACCTAATGCGGCGCTGCAGAGTACCGGTTCATCTTTGAATTCTTCACAAATAGCCTTTGTTACCCATGGCCCTTGAGCACCCAGAGAACCTTCTTTTACGTTCTTGATATCAACTATATCGCAACCGCCGCGAACAACGATACGAGCTTCTTCAAGGGATATCGGACTGATCAGTACTTTCATTGAAACACCTTTTAAAATTTGTTCGGTTAAAATTAAAAATTACAAATTTAAATTCTGTATATAAAACTGTCAAGCTCTCGGCTCAACTCATTAATGAATAAACTCAACATTAATAATTGAATTATTGCAGGAACGCAACTACTCATGATAAGTTTTGTTACTATTCCCTAACACAGCAGTCATTCAACCCGCCGTAACCGGGGAAAATATCACCCTCGATGCTTTACATAATCACACCATATTATTACTGAATAACTTCTATAAGCTATCGAAGAAAACAGTGAGCTTGAGAAAAAAGAACCTCCCCAGAAAAATCACATTTTATTCGTATGATAATGAAAAAGGAATAAAAGACATCAGCCCAGAGGTGTTTTGTTCTCTCCCCGTCTCTTAAATATGATACTGGCACCAACCGCCCATTTATGCTATTTAAAAGGGTCTTCTAAGCATGAAGACGAACGCATATTAACAATATATTAAGTTCAGCTCAACACGATTTCGTTTTTGGGCCGACGTTTGATTTTTATCAACAGGACACGTTCACCAAAAGAAATGGCCAACACATTCCAGAAGCATCTTCGCAATTTCCTTATCACAGCAAGGATTGAATTAGCCGGTTTTTCATTTGTAGCAGTCATCGGGGCAATGACTGTCTGCGGAACCGCCATATCACTGCCTGATGTCTTCATGCTGTTTCTTTTCAATGTTCTCCTGGTCATCTTCGGCTTCGTGCATAACGATTACGAGGATTACGAAATAGACAAACGCCTCCCGGAACTTTCCAACAGACCCTTAGTCAATGGCTCAGTTTCCACCAAAACTGCTTTCTACTGGTCTCTGCTACTGTTTATTCTACCGGTTCTTCTGGCCCATATCTATTACGGCAGCCTGCAGACCACCCTGCTGCTCCTTGCAGCGTTTATCCTTGCGGCAACATATAACAAGTTTTCCAAAAGTATGCTCGGTGCCGATATTTTTTACGGCATTTCATCAGGAGCACTCTTTCTTTTCGGTTCTTCCGCAGTTCTAAAGGATCAAGACCATTTTTCAACCTTTACACTTATGATGACAGGGGTCATGGTGCTTGAGCATCTCTTTTTCAATATTGCCTCAGGCCAACTGAAAGACGTACGCTTTGACCGCGAAGCTGGGGTTAAAACCCTTGCCGTTGCAATGAGCCACGTAGAAAACGGCGGCACCTGCATACACCTGCCGTTCAAAATTCTCTGCCTAGTGATAAAAATCCTTACCTATTCAATTATTTTTTCGTTATTCATCTTTTCAATACTGCCAGTCTACACATGGCAGATTATTGTCTTGGGGATTTTTACCTGCGGGTCGTTCTACCTTACCATGGCACTTCTGAAAACACCGATTGAACAGCGTGATAAAATCCTGGAATACTCGAGGAAGCAGGAGATGTTTTCAAAATCTTTGACACCAATAGTCCTGTTGCCTCAAATAGGCATAATCTGGCTGCTTATTTTTACAGTCGGCCCTGTTATCTGGTTTTCTTTTTTCAATTTTATCCTTAACCGGGAATTTCTCGGCAATCCCAAGACTTTTTAGCATTGCCATGGACAAAGCAGCAACCCCAAGTGCCCGTTTTATCAAGGCCGTCAAATTGCAACTTGCCCATAAAGCAATTCAAGCACTGTCGTTCTTTCCACAAGCAGCCCTTAAAAATTGCGCCCAGTTCGGCCAGTCTGTTGAATTCGCCTGGTGGATTCAAAGATATTTCGGTAAGTCCGCACCTTTTTTCCCCAGCCGTGAAAGGCTATGGCAGCAGATTCTTCATGAGCTCCCTGCAAACAATGAGCTTTATGGTTATGAATTCGGCGTTGCTTACGGATATCTGACAAACTGGTGGCTGAACAGGTGCCCTTCTATTATAAAATGGTTCGGTTTTGATACATTTACCGGCTTGCCTGAAGCCTGGCTTCATTTTGATCAGGGCGCATTCGATGCAAAAGGAAAACCTCCTGAAATAGATGATCAGCGAATTAGCTGGATCATCGGCAAAGTTGAAGAGACCTTCACTCCAGAAACGTTTTCAGAACTGGCTGCCTCATGCAGCGATTCCGGAACCCGAATTTTCCTCTTTGACATGGATTTATACCAGCCGACCCGACAAGCTCTGGATACTATTCTCCCCAGACTGAAGAAAGGTGATATCCTCTATTTTGATGAAGCAGGTGATCTTGATGAACGCCGGGCTATCATGGACGTTTGTGATATCCTTCGGGAAACAACCAATCTTATCGGCTACACACCTATGGCTATGGCTCTTCGGAGGACCATATGAAACAAAAAGTTGTACAGATAATAGCGCCTTGCTGGGATAATAAGGGCGACAGACTGATGATAGATTCGCTTTACCAGGAACTTGGCGAGCGTTACTACCTGCCGACCCCTTTCTGGAACATGGTCCCGGCTGACAAGTTCTGGGGGCCCGTGAATTTTTTCAAAATGAGCCTGCTGGGAGGAAAACGTTTTTTCCAGACCTTGAGACACGGCAAGCCGTCCGTCTTTCTCGATGCCTCAGGCTATCAACTGGGCGATCCATGGGTGAAACTGAGCCTTGCCCTCAGTATGCGTCTTAATTTTTACCAATACTACAAGAAAAAAGGGGTTAAGCTGATAATGCTGCCCCAGTCTATGGGGCCGTTTAATGAACCGCTGGTAGCCTCGAATGCTGCCGGTATCCTCCAGCTGGCTGATCTAATCTTTGTCCGTTGTGAAGAATCAAGGCAACACGCACTTTCCATCGGCTGCCCAGAATCAAAACTCTTTCTCGCACCTGATTACTCAAATCTGGTATGCCCACCACCGCCTTCTTCCCCATCCAGATGGGCCGATGTCGTCTGTATTGTCCCCAGTGTAAGAATGCTCGACAAAACCCCGGCCAAGCTCAAAGACCACTATATTGATGCCATAAAATATTATATCGAGCTCATCCACCAAAAAGGTCTAACCCCCTGTTTTCTTGTCCATCAGGAAGAGGATCTTCAACTGGCGATCTCAATCAATAACACCCTGAATGAAAAGATAATGATGCTTGATCCTGAACCACAAGAGGCAAAGCAGATTCTCGGTGCCTGCCATACAGTAATCGCCTCAAGATTTCATTCAATCGTCAGTTCGCTCTCGCAGGCTACACCCTGTATCGGCACCGGCTGGACACATAAATATCAATCCTTGTTCAGAGACTACGAGAGTGAGCAATATCTCTTCTCGCGTTTTGATTCAAAAGATGCGATTGTGGAAAGTTTTGAGCAGATAATAAACGAGGAAAACCGAATTCTCCTTAAAAAGACGCTGCAGAGAAAAGCAGAAGATAACCGCCAGCGCACCCGAGAGATGTACGCCAAGCTGATTGAGACCATCGAAAGCTGAACCAGAAAAAAAACGTCCCCTATCCTGCAGCCCAGCTGTATCGCAGCCATGGTTCAGGATAGAAATGCGTTGCTGATCAGAGGTTGCTCATTCGCTTTTTCCCATGCCACATTCCCCGCATGGAATAGCTCACTTCAAGTTCATTGCGACAGTTATACCAGCAGTTTTGACACCTGTTTTGCTGATGTTTTTCTTTCAGCCGCTTCAACAGAGTGGCATTATCATCCAGCAGGACATGCCCGACCGGGTTCGCCTGGTCTTCCGGACATTTAGCAACAAAGCCGCGGGGATCTATATTGATCATATATTTCCCGGCTATGCAGCCGGGAACGCCTTTACTGATCGCCTGATCAAACTTTTCCAAAACGACTCGATTGGTTACGAAATGAGGATATTTTTCATGAAGCTCCAGAAGCTTTTGGGATACCGGCTCCGGATACTGCATTGAATTATCATGGGTTTTCAAGTTCGAGTAAGCCTGAACTCGAAATGTGCAACCGATATCTCTGGTCATTCTAGCTATCTCGTCCAGATCACCTAAATTATCCTTGAGCAGGGTAAACATGAGATTAACCTGAGGCCTACCGTTTACCTGTTCACTGCGAAAAATCTCTAGCGCCCTTAAAGCACGCTCATAGGCTCCTGGAAAACCTCGATTCTCATCATGTTTTTCAGCACTCGCATAATCGAGGCTGACTCCGACCCCCCACAATCCAGCTTTAACAATGTCTCTGGCCCGTTCACGTGTTACAAGTGAACCGTTGGTACTGATAAAAGAAAAATGGTGTTCATCCATGGCTGAGATTATCTGGGGAAGATCTTCGCGCATGAGAGGCTCGCCGCCAGTCATGGATATCATCATCGGGCCGATCTGGGCGATTTTTCTTGCGCCCTGCCGGATTTCTTCAAGGCTCATCTGTTCACTGTTCAGTTCTTTCTGCCAGACCGAACAGAATTTACAGCGGAAATTACACTTATCCGTGAGCTGCCAGGAGCACCATACAGGACGGCGCATGACAAACGATCGAAAGAAACCTGAATTTTTACGAAACTTTTCTATGAACATTCCTTTATTCGACATACCCTGCAACTCACCCAAAATTATCCAACTTCAACCATACCAACCTGCAAGACCATACTATTCGCGCGGAACCCGGTCCTCTGACTGCCAAATGCTGAAAATTAAAGCCAATCCGGCTGAAAAGTTCACCTTTTCATTAAAAAGAGGACTGTCTTCAAAGGAGGCACCGGCAAGATAATCAATATTGGTGTAGCCCCTTATCGAAAAGCGGTCAACAACATGATAGGTCAGGTCAAGGGAGAGAGACGCGCCAGAATATCCTCCACTTGCCTTGTACGCGGGACGTGTTGCAGTAGCATCTTCTGGACTCACTTCATAATAATAGGAAGCGAGTTCGGAATCGATGACGCCGACAGCTGCTCCGGCAACAAATTCAAGCTGCTTATTAGGCAGAAAATCAAAGTTTTCATAATAGAGAATAAGTTTGCTCTGCAATCCTCGGTAATCAGCAGTCAGGCTGTCATCCCAATCACCTGAAATTGCAGCCCGAACCGGTAGGCTGAGATAAAGATCGTAGCCGGAACTCGCCTTCCGATCGAAATAATACTTGATTGCAGGACCGACAGCAGTCATTACCCCATCCAGATCATCCATATCTTCACGGGCATCATCGCTTTTATCTACTTCGGCATAAAGAGAGACGTCTAGCGCCCACTTTTCAGAATTGAAAAAATGCCCGGTCAGGCTGTCTTCATCCAGATCAATGGTCTCCCCTCGGTAAACCACATAGGGAAATGGAAATGCAAAGACCCTGTTTTCCGATGATCCTTTATAATAGGGAACATACGCCATAGCTCCGAATATACCAAATTCAAGCTTAGGATCTGTCGCTCCGTCATATTCTTTTGTGGCGGCAGCATTTTTTTGCTGCGTCTCAGCAGTATCTGCAGCAGCACTGTCCTGCAGCATACCAAACGATAACACTGAAGCCAGACCGGCTGCAGCCATCACCTTGGCACCATCCAACTTGTTTACACGTTTCATGTTATCCCCTCAGTTTTTTTGTTTATTCCAAATATCTAGACGATTTAAAACATATTCTACAAGCTTTTTATTCCCGCACGGAAAGGCGTTTTCCGCTATCCGCTCCCGATAGTATTCTATTTGCCCCAGAAAACCAGAAAAATCATATCTTTCAGCTTTGCTGCCGGTCTGATAACATTCTCCAAAACCGCAATGACGGATATAAAACCCGTTTATCTCCTGTTCAGCCTGGTTTTTCACTGGAAAACAGATCACCGGCTTACCGAAATACAGAGCCTCACTCAAGGTGGAATAACCTCCGTTAACCACAGCAAAGCGGCAACTTGCAAGATCACGAATAAAATCAGGTTCATTAAACGGTCGCAGATTATGTCCCCGAATCCCCGCTGATGCGCCATAGACCCGTTTTTCTCCGGGCAGACTGTCCAGCACAGACTGGAGAGACGACATCGTTGCAGAAGTCTGATAGACTAGAACATGACTGCCGCATTCCACCTTCTGGCTCAATACTTCCGGCCGCAATATCGGTCCGACAAGCAGCCTTTCATGACCTGCTTTTTTTTTTCTCCAGGGCGGATGAAAAAAAGAGGTTATTACCCGTGCAGAAGGCCATGGATAGGTGGTCGAATTAGAAAAATGGAGTAAGCCCATATTAAAGGAGGACACCGTATTCTTTTCAAGAGCACATTCGGTGGTTACCTGCTGATGATCAAAAGCAATCACCGGCACCCTCAACATATTACCGGTAATACTGGTAAGCGGCTCATAATCGCTGATAACACCTGCCAACCTGCACTGTCTGGCCCTTCTCATAATCAACGAAAAGGCTCCAGGCCCATGAAATATAGAGTTCATGTTGTTCCAGGTCGTGCGCGGCAAATGCAGCCTGTTATCCGCATAATGCATCTGCATACCAGGCACCTCGTGAACGAGGCAGTCTCTAAATTTTTCCCGGCAGAGCTTGATTACCCTTCTGGAAGAAAAAATTTCCACCCGGTAACCAGCTGCAAAGAGTTCCCGGATAAGAACCGTCGCCCGGGAATAATGGCCCAGACCTTCGCCGCAAATACCATAAAAAACAGTCCGCTTATTGGGCTGTGATGAATTATCCATGTCAGCAGTCCACCGTCAACCGGCTTCGATTCGAGTTCCCAGAACATTTTCGCCCCTCAAGAACCCGCTCACCACTCCTGGATTTATCCCGCTGCCAATGAAACATTTTTCAGAATTTGAAGCAATTTTCAGGGCGTGGGCAACCTTCGCTGACATTCCGCCACTGACATCATTTTTATCATATTCCGAACGTTCAAGCTCAGCTGCAACCTTGGCATTCAAAACTTCGATAAGGTTATTTTCGGCGGGATTATCGAGGTTGTCACCATGCCTGTAGACCCCGTCAACATCACTTAAAAAAACCGTATGGCGGGGATGAAACACCTGACTGAGAAGAAGTGTAATGACATCACTTGAAAAAACACGAAAACTGCCATCCCGGCACATGATGAGATCGCCGTAGAAAACCGGAACATAGCCGTTGGAAAGAACGTCTCTCAGTTCCTGCTCTGCCCCAGGTTTCAAGGCATCCATGGCTTCGGTAAACATGTGAGATATGCCAAACGGCATAACCGGCACAGATTCATCCAGCATGGTCCGGACGAACCGATGGTTCAGCACCCGCAGTTCATCCTTGATCGCAAGCATGGCAAGATAGTCTTTCTTTGCTGCATGGCCGCTCTTGTAATAGCCGTATGTTATCGCCGGAGGTTTCCCGACAAAGCCGGTGCCGTGAACAAGTATCAGACCGTGATGAAAAGGATGCAGCTGCCTGGCGATACTCCGGACAGTTTCCCGTTCAAACTTGTTCTCACTGGACTCACGGGAAATTACTGACCCGCCGATTTTAACCAGATTTATCTCCATTGTCGTCAAATCCATTTTAGCTCGCACTCTTCTGCTAAAAAGCGCGGTTAAAATTCATGTCCTTACAGATTAAAGCGATCTCCTGGCTGTTGCATAATCGGCAAATTGATGAAACAACACCTTGAACTCATCAGAGACATTGAGTTTATCAATCTCCTGCTTTGCAAGCATGTTATACTCAGCCGCCAGATCCTTAGTCTTGGAGAAGATGTTGTATTTTAGTACCAACTCGTAGACGACTTTCTTTTTCTCTTCATCATCCGTTCTGGAGCAGATAATCGCCTCGATCTTATCCCTTTCTTCAGGAGTTGCACTCTGCAGCAGATAGTTAATCAACAGGGTCCGTCTGCCGGTTGTAATATCTTCGCCGGCAACCTTGCCCCACTCCGGTGAATCCGGAGACATATCAAGGTTGTCACCTTTCAGGTGATAGCCGACAAGCAGGTATTCACCAATACGTTCAAGGGTCTTGATATCGCCAGCCGGAGCATCCGCCAGGATTCCGGCATACCGCATAGGTCCCCTGAAAGTGAGAAAGGCACAACGGGCAACAGTTTCCTGCAGATATTGCTCAACGGTAATGCTCCCGACATTTGACTGGGTCCAGTACAGCTCTTCGATCTGGCCGAATGCCATCTGAATATGCTCCCAGGCGATACGATCGAGCAGAACCAGAGCTTTGTCTTCAGGCAGGTTCAGTTCGTTGTTGTAAAAAAGGTAATGGGAAAGAGCAAAAGCCGTACAAGAAGAGATATTGGCCATCGGATACCCATAAGCGATATGCCCACAAGGCCCGCCTCGCCTGGTAAGCGAGTTATCAATATAGTCATCCATCATGATCGAACTGTCTTCCATAACCTCAATGGCCCCGAAAACCGGTTCGAAATCTTCAATTCTGGCGCCGTACGCTTCAAGACAAAGGGCAACCAGGACAGGTCGCAGGACTTTACCCCCGCGATCCAGGTATTCCTGGGTGGGCTGAAAAATAGTCTGATAGATACCAGCAAGATCAGGACTGTACAGCGTTGATTGGCCACTGATGCGTTCTATAAAGGCGTTATCGATGTCTTTGGGAAAGTAGTTTTCAATCGACCGTTTGATAAACTCAATCTTCTGACGATAAAAGTCATTGAGCTCTGACGGCATTCTTTTGGTGATTTCATCAAGTTTCTTCACTTTGTTTACTCCCTACATTTCATAACATTCGCAAATCCGGGAAACTGTATCACCCAGCAATTTTGTTTTTGATACCTTGGCCAAAAATGTCTCAAACAGCTCTTTTTCCATCTTTTCGATCGCAGCAACCGCCTTCTCAGGAGCAGCAGAAGCAACACTGGCAAACATGTCCTGATGCATTTTTGTAAACCACGGATATTTGTTATCCTTGAACTGAGAGCCATCTATTTCGATCTTGTCATGGAGCAACGCCATACCCGGAAAGTTCAGCAAGGAAAAGAGTTCCGAATATCCTTCCTCTACCTTGAAATCAGTTTGCTTAAGGTAAATCTGTTTTTCCAGCCGCAGTTTGCTGAAGAGAGTCAAGGCAGCAAAACCATCCTGAAGATTGTTTTTATCCGCCTCTGAAACCTTGGCAAAAATGGCAGCCGTCATAACCGGGAAGATCAGGAAGTTATTCAACGTATGGATACAGTTCTGGAAATAACGGGCCTCTGACATATCTTTGAAACAATTATTGGCCCACTTCTGAAACACGCCTCTGCCGCAGCCGGTCGTCACACCCATGGTTGCATACAGTTTATGCAGCGCTATATTTTCGGCTTTGGTCAGCTCAAACGCATTCTGGATGACAAGGTAACGCGGATACTGAATCAGATACTGGGCGGCATACCGCAACTGGGTCAGTTCAGCAAAACTTTTCAGATCATTTTTATGGCTTGTAAAAACCTTATGGAAATCAAAATAATCGATTACACCCAAGGCATAATAACTGTATTCGAGCAGCAGTGAAGCCTTGCTGTATTTCTCCGGGTCGCATCCCAGATCCCGCAACACCGAACAGAAAAAAAGCGGAGTATATGAATGAGATTGCATGAACGGTTTCATGAGATCGAGACATCCTTCATCAATTGCACGGTAATCCCATGCAAACAGCGGCTCACCAATGACATCTTTTTCAAGAAATGCCGGATCAGCAAGATTCTCCAGTTCTGATGCCAGTGTGGCCTTCACTAGTTCCTGATCACGCCCAAACGGTCTCAGAAATTTTTCTTCAAAATTATCAATAAGATGGTTTAACATCAGCAACGCCTCGTATTCTGTTTTCGGTTTCTCTAGTACAATTTCAGAGCAAATTGACAATGCGGTAGGAGTATTCGTTTTCGATGTTCATTGCAGCAACACAATGAAATGGTGTGCAGACCTCTGTATTTTCAACCAACCAAACGATCCAGCCCCAAACAACCCAAGTCGCTATAACACCAGATGGATATAACTAGGTTGCCTGTATATAATCAAGGAAAAAAGAAGCCTTTCTCCCCGAGCATTCGCACTTTCCTTTATGGCAAATGAAGAAGAACTTTGATCAGGAAAAAAGGGGGACGACAGACTTTAGGCAACATTCCGGAAGCAAGGGAAAAGGATGAAACAGATCACTCTAGACACGGAGATACTGAGTACAAAATCTCCAGACAACAGGTTAACAACTTATTTTGGTGCTCAACAGCAGCTACTGCTGCCAAGCACCTTCAAAGAAATGATTAACGTCTTATGTTGAGCTGATGATCGATCGCTCTTAACAGGCTCCGTTTCGCCTCCTCCTTCCCTTCCAGTTTTTTAACGATGCCAAGGTCGGCATTCATCAGAAGAAAGGTCGGCAATCCTGTGTTGCCCGGCTCTATCCGGAATTCTCTACCGGGAATCAGAATCTTAAACTCCGGATGATGCTTTACCATAAGCCGTAAAACACCTGACTCATCCGGGTCTATACAGACAACAGCGATCTGCAGATTTGTATCAGCATAACGATCTTTAATACCGCTTACCATTCTGATCTGCGACTGATCAATTTCATCGACATTGGCGAAAAAGATCAGCAGGGTCGGTTGCCCGATATAATCTCCGGATTGAACAGTGGCACCTTCAACCGGATCAAAGAATGAAAACGGCGGCAAGATCTCTCCGGCAATACCATTTGACCTGAATGCCAGAACCAAAAACAGCAACAATACAGTTCCAATAAAACGTTTAAATAAAGTTGATACCATTATTACACCACTATAATTGTAATAGAATACTCTCACATTCTGCACAAGAGTGTTATAGGTTAATTGAAAATATCATTAACGTCCGTATTATCCGAGTGAGGCCCACGATCATCACGAATTTCAGTCAGATCATCGAGATACAACACATTCTCATCATGAGTGCTTCCCGGTTCTACAACCGGCGGAATAACCTCTGTCGGCGGGACAACCTCTACAGGCCGAACAACCTCCGGCTCTGGAGCATAAGTGGCAACAGGCCTGCTGCTGAGATAACTTGAAGAAGCCCAGCCCTTATTGCCATTCGACAAAAGCAGCTTATACCATCCGCCTTTCTCTCCAATCAGTTTTGCCGTATTACCACGATAGAGAACATCCTCCACACGGCAGTGGGTGTCTGGACATGAGCGGATATTTAGAGCATCAACATTTACCCACATGGTCTGATAGCTATCTGTATTATAATAGGACTTACTTTTCGGCCACCATGCTGCACCAGCCAGGCTTGGAACTATTAATATTGCCAACAACAAAAAACTGAAAAAATTACTGCGCCTCATAAACGTATCCTCTTAATTATGCTTGGCAACAGGCCTGCTGCTGAGATAGTCTGCAGAAGCCCAACCCTTATTACCATTTGACAAAAGCAGCTTATACCATCCGCCTTTCTCTCCAATCAGTTTTGCCGTATTACCACGATAGAGAACATCTTCCACACGGCAGTGAGTGTCTGGACATGAACGTATATTTAGAGCATCAACATCCACCCACACGGTCTGATATTTATCAGTATAATAAGACTTGCTTTTCGGCCACCATGCTGCACCAGCCAGGCTTGGAGCTATTAATATTGCCAACAAAAACAAACAACTGAAAAAATTACTGCGCTTCATAAACATACCCTCTTAATTTATTGGTGGGTTTTCACCGCTTTATTCATGCAACTGCAGTCCATCTATATAACAAGAAAAATGGCAGGAATATCTTCCTTGTAAAGACAATATCCACGAGTATCCTACCTTATCATACCCGCTGCAAAATTACCAGCTAACGAACTTGAAAATTCTTCTCCTTTCACACCTCTTCTTTCATCAGAAGCTTTGCTGAATTGAGCAGCAAACCGCCATTTCCCCTTGATTATTTCCCATAAATCACCGATACTATTTCAGTGGAATTTCAACATATTGGTTGCACTGGTCAGTTCACAACTATTCAATTAAGGGGGTGTCATCATGTTCAGAATTATTTTGATAGGAATACTGCTTTTTGCCGGTAATGCATATGCTCAGAATTCATGCTCCGAGGAAACCTGGAACAATGCAAAGAAATTGTACGAGAGAGGCAAGCTCTATGAAGACTACATGTCAGAATCCAACGACGTTCTCTGCCTCAGTAACCCTGACTGCGTACACTATCAATCAAAAGATAACGAAGTGCAGAAACTTGAAAAGATAAAAGGCGAAGCATTGAACAAATTTTATCAGGCCCAGGAAATATACCAGTGGATTGCAACAAACTGCGGGTTTAAACTGAGCGTAACTGCCAAAACCAGTCTCTCTTCAGTGAACGGCAGCATAGAAAAAATCGACAAACAATTCAAAGAAATGAGTGATGAATGCCTCATGAAGGCCAATAAGATTTCAAACAGCTTTACCTGCAATTAGCTTCCAATTATACCACACAGCATTTTCCATTCACCGAAGATGCTGTGCGGTTACCTCTGATGTCTCCGATAAACAACATCAGATAACTGTCCCATTAATGCCCTTATCAATGCACCAGATATGAAGACATTTCCAGCATCAGCAATTCACAATAAACTGCAAAGGGATTCTGCATGCAATAAACCTGTCTTTCTCTTCATTTCAAAACATCTCTCCTGAATATTCCATTCAGAAATCTTTCCCACAAAGTTCCACAGTTACAATAAAACCTGTCAATACGAACAATCATTATCCTTGACAGGATTAGTCGAAAAATGAATAGTACCGTGCAAAAAATACAAATTATCAATTGTGACAACCGAACCGACACATCCCATGCCGAAAGAGATTTCGGCACTCAATACATACTACTTACTGTATTACCTTGAAACCAACTATCCCGAGGTAGACTTTGAGCAGATAATCTCACGGCTTACAGACGGATCTGATTATTGCGTCGAAAATCTGCAGACAGGGAAACTTGAGCAGGTTACTCTTTCTCACCTCAAAAATTCAAGCTACTGGTTCTCCCACGACTTCATTCAGAGATTTTATGATCTCATTGGAGAACATATTCCTGACCCACGGCTTGCCTACAAAATCGGCAGAACTCTTTATAAAACTCAACCACTAATCAAATCAGCCATTGGCATACCACTGCTCGGTCTTCACCGGGTCGCCCATCGGGTTTCAAGCGAAGCGGCAAAATTCAACCGTACTAAAAGCTACCATATCAGCGATAAGGCCAGAGGATACATTGTCATCCGTGTCGTTCATCAACCTAACATCATCGTTAACGAATTTACCAGACAGTGGAATGCAGGGGTTATAACCTCATACGCACTTCTGGCCGGTGCACGGGATGTATCAATTGACATAAAAACTATCGATCCGGGTCCCCAAAAACTTGGTGACCCGGGACAAACTATCTGGGAATTTACTATCCGGTATAAAGATCCGACCATTGCATATCGCTTTACGAAGGCGGTTGTCTTCAACCTTCCATGGGTAAGGGAACTGATAGAGCGGGCAGACGAGAAAGAATATGAACATATAGAACAGATTCGTCACCTTGATCACGTTATTCAGGAACGTACAGACCAGCTTGTTCGCATGAAAGAAAAGCTCATTGCCGGAGAACGGGAAATCATAGAGAGCAAAATTGAAAACATCTCCCTCGCATTAATCAGCACCGAAGAAAGGGAGCGACGACTGATCGCCCAGAACCTCCACAATAATGTGATACAGCTTTTGACCGTCAGCAGAATGCATGTGGAAACAGTTCTCAAAGAAGTACAGCAAAAAGAGGCGCTCACCGATATTCACCAAAAGCTTTCCCTGGCAATTGACAACCTGCAGGCACTTTCTTTTCAGATCAGCCCCTCTGTCCTGTACGATTACGGTCTGTCGGCTGCTATCAGCTGTATGATTGAGGACATCAACAACAATCATGGTATAGCACTGCAATTTAAAGAGAACTTTTCTTCCTCAATACAGCTGAGTCAGGACTACACCATCCTCCTTTATCGTACCATACGTGAACTGGTTATCACCCTTATTAAACACGGCTGGATCAAAGACGGATGTATTGAGCTCTATTCTAAAGAGACCTGTCTCAATATTTCCTTTCATGCTGATCATCAGGATTTCACTCCAGATCTCGTTGAATATGACTTCACGCTATATGCTATTCAAGAAAAAATTAAAAACCTTAAAGGCAATTTTTCCATTGAAGCTGATAAAAAAGGAGAGACCGTAATAACCATTTCCATGCCTTTAGGAGTGATCTGCGATCTTTGACATCCCGGTGAAACCCACTAAATTGAATTCCACAAAATATCGCATAAATATATTATAAATCTAATACTTACAGACATAATCAACCGCCTGCTAATCTGAAATAGACGATCATTATCTTTTCTTCAGTCCATTACCAGAGAAAAAAATATATCTGAAGGAATTAAGACAGGATCCCTCATGCCATTCTCTAACCCTTACCTTGTGGTGATAAGGGTTATGGCCGGCTGCCCCTCAATAGATGGATAGCCAGTTTACTACTTGGCCGGTCGTCTGAGTCCGCAGATACTGCAAGTGATCATAGATTCTGATTCTACAGAAAAATGTTTATCGAAGTGTTCATTGCATTTTGGACAGCTGTCACCGACCACACATGGAGATATATGGCTCTGACTTTTAGGCTGACTGCTAAACAAGCTGGAAAACATTTGGGAAATTTTCTTCAACATCGCTGTTCCTCCTATTCGTTTCAAAACGTTGTGCTGATACAGCAAGTTAATAATTGAGAATTATCTACCCTCCGTTCAAAATCCACTGTCTGGAACATACAAAACAAAATTGCTTCTATCCCTTAGCGACCCCATGATATAGAAACATCCTATGTATTCAATAAGATCAACAAATACTACTTTCTTTTCACATCCAGTTCAACAGTTTTCAGTCTGCTTCCAAATGATAAGAATGAAAGGATAATTATTATCCTTTCAGTTAACGTCACAGCAGAAATACAGGTTGAACCTGGATATGGAAAACCAATTTGAGAGTATACTAATCAGGTACGGTTTGGAGTGTTCATGCTTAATTGTCACGTGCCTCTATATGGCAAGAACAAGCGGACGAGGAAACGGAGGTCAGGAGTTAGCCAGCATCATAGTTCAAGAACATGTTACTAGTTCACCGAAGCGTATAGACACAGAAAACTTCCTCAACAATGCATTGTGACAGCAAGATCAGACTACCTGTACAGGATGTATATCGTGTGACGGCTTCATATTGCTTATTGCCTCGACCTATCATCTTTCTGTATAACATTATCCAAGCGAAGCTTATCCCGTTCAATTACTCATGAGGAGAAAAAACGTGACCTCTCAACTCTCAAGCATTTCTGACTTCCTGCTTCAGTTAGATGCTCTTAAATCTGTTAATCGTAGAACATATATAAATGGAGGGGAGCGCGTTGAAAATTCAGCAGAACACTCGTGGCATTTAGCAATGGCATGCTGGGCATTTGCCGAACTTCTCCAGGATAATTATGACGTTCCAAAACTCATCCAACTTGCTTTGATCCATGATCTGGGTGAAATCGGGGCTGGTGATACCTTTCTATACAGCAGCGAAAGAAGCAATGCACATATCGAAGAGCGAAAGTCTGTTGAAAAAATTGCATCGCATTCAGGAAATACAATTGAAAACATTGTTGAGCTCTGGGATGAACAGGAACTTGGTGAAAGTAAGGAGGCTTGCCTTCTGAAAGTTATTGACCGTCTACTACCATTCCTGCACAACATTACCAGTGAAGGTCGTGCCTGGCAGGATAACCATATCCATAAAAACCAAGTCCTCAAGATGCATAAGTTTATTGAACATCAATACCCGGAAATTCACGCATGGTTCCTGTCAAAAGTAGATTATGCTGTATCACAAGGATGGTTAAATGACTCCTGAAAATCAAGTTCGAATGCAGTAAGCTGTGCCATTATTATTAACCTCTTTTTCTCCATTAACCAGTTCCATAAAGAAGAATACAAAAAAAAAATCGATCTAGAGACACTGGACCAAATTATCTGCAGGGAGTTAACAGCTATTATCGTCTGACCTAAAAAAAACGTCCCGACCTGCCAAAAGAAGATCAGCAGGGCGAGACGTTTTTAAACTTCAAATGTTTTGTTCGTCAGCAATCAGTAAATTACTGTGGATAACAGATAGCCGATTACAGTTGCAGTTCCAACCCCGGTAAAACCTGGCAGCATAAAGCTGTGGTTTACCACATACTTCCCGATCCTGGTTGTCCCGGTTCGGTCAAAGCTGATGGCAGCAAGATCACTTGGATAGAAGGGGAAAAAGAAATATGCATAGCACGAAGGCAGTACTCCTAGAAGAACATCGGAAGAAATTCCAAGAGAGAACCCAAGAGGCAGCATGATTGTCAACGCTGCTGCCTGGCTTTTAAGGAACATGGAGACAAAAAACATGGCAAAAGCAAAGGACCATGGAAAGACATCAACCATTTCGCTTACCATTTCAATAATATATGGTTTGTGATGTTCAATAATTGTATCACTGAGCCAGGCAATACCAAAAATAGTAATGACAGCTGTCATGCCGGCAATAAACACTTTTGAATGAACGATATCTTTAGGTTTAATATTGGTGGCCAGTAAAATTATAGCGCCAACAGATAGCATCATAAACTGGATGGCAACCGACATGCCAACTTTGGGAGGCAGGACAGTTTTGGAAAAAAGAGCAATGATGATGACAGCCAGGATACCAAGTAGAAAAATTGTCAAACCTGGCCCAGCAGTTTTTTTAATCTGCACCTGGCCTTCAAGATCCTGTCCACCGGTTACTTCCGCACGAAACTCAGGATCTTCCATTCTTTTGAGAAATTCCTGATCTTTGTCCAGGTCTTTTCCGCGTTTGAGACTGAAGGTCGCAGCAACCAGCACACCGACAAAAGTTGCTGGCATGGTGATTTTCAACACATCTATCAGCCCGATATCCAGATTATTGCTGGTGGCTGTGGCCATTACCACAGCTGCTGCTGCAGCAATTGGGCTTGCGGTAATTCCCATTTGACTGGCAACACTCGAAACCGCAAGCGGCCTTTCCGGTCTTATCCTTTTTTTATAGGCAACATCATAGATGACAGGTAAGAGAGGGTATACTGAGTGGCCTGTTCCCACTAAAACCGTAAGGGTATATGTACATAAAGGGCCAAGATAGACGATAAGATCAGGATATTTACGCAATAACTTCTCAGCATACTTTACAAGCAGACTCAAACCGCCAGTGGCTTCGAGAGTTGCCGAAGCAGCGACAACGGCAAGGATGATCAGCATGACACTGACAGGAGGGGTGCCCGGGACGATTCCAAAAACAAAAACAAGGATAGAGACACCAAGCCCGCCAAGAAGCCCAAAAGCGACACCGCCATAACGAATACCAATGAAAATTATGATCAGAAGCAGCAAGAGATGAACCCAGAACATAGACGTATTCCTCGTAATAAAAGTGTTGAATAAGATATTGGGGATAAGCGATTACTTTTTAATATACCCTAATTATTTCTCTACCTTACAGATTTCAGTAGTTGCTTGCGAAAAATCCTATCTAAATAATTCCGTTCTTGCCATAATTTTATCTTCACTATCGATTTAATATCATCACACAACAGAAATTCGTCTCTTCACATCAAATCGCTTGTTTTAATAAACACATCAAAACGTGAAAAAATTCCATGTTTTGTGTGTATCATGTTGTTGGATGGTATATGAGTTTAGTTTGTAAGTGTTATGATGAAATCATAAAAAAAATGACAGAGGAATAGGTGTAAAGTAGGTTTAGAAGTTTGAAAAAAAAATCAATTTCCAAGTTAGACAAGTTCATTTCAAGTATTTCTCTAACGAATTATCCCCCCCTAATGACAATTCACCTTGCCTAACCTCAACCATTCTTGTATAACATTTCGAATCATGTTATACGTTTTTCAAATAATTTGAAGCTGTATTATATGAAATACTGATACATCCGAAACATTACTTAACTTTGTATTAAAACAAATTCTGGCATAAAGAATAAGACTGGTGAAACATATATTCTTCACCCGGTAAGCATGAGGGAAAAACGCTGTCACCCGGAGTGACATTCAACGGCATGATTATAAATGTAAAAACAACAAACTCCCGAAATTGCTCAGATATACTTCTAAATAATGGAGATTTCTGGCGAGCTTCTGTAGTGTACGTTGATGAAATAACACACAGCGTGCAGAAAATAACCTTCACCGACAGAAGCCAGGAAGAAACAATCTTGAAGGCCGCCAACTGGATCATTAACAACATAGATGACAACGCACAAATCGATCTGCTAACATCCAATACAATATAGGACGACAGTATAATATCACACCGGTCACATGGGTCATCAGAAGTGGCCCCAATAATTTGAACAAGCCGTTAAGTGATAAACCTGCTACGATTTACGACCAGAAGGTCACAGTAAAAAGAGGAGCAGGAAATGGGAAAGAGATCACGAAGAAAGCATTCAGCATCGTTTAAAGCAAAAGTCGCAGGACACTGGCAGAATTGTCAGAGCAGTTTGAAGTCCATCCAAACCAGATTACACAATGGAAAAAGCAGCTCACAGAGTGATCCTTCCCTAAAAATATAGCCACTCAGTTAAACCGCTGTTATGAAAATAACAGGAGGAAATCATGAGTGGAGAACAACGAAGAAAATACGATTCAGATTTTAAAAGAAATGCGGTTCTTCTGGCAGAAGAACCTGGTCGATCTGTTCGAGATGTTGCAGAGAGTTTGGGTATTAATCCCGATCTCATCTATCAGTGGAGAAAAAGTCTGAGAGAACATGTGAAATTGCATTTCCTGGACACGGCATTCCTGCACTTACAGAAGACCAAAAACGAATCAGAGAACTGGAAAAGAAACTCCGGGATGCAGAAATGGAGCGTGACATATTAAAAAAAGCCATGGCCATCTTCAGCAGAACATCGAAATGAGATATCAATTCATCAAAGATAACCGCAGCTCTTACTACCAGCCAAAAACTGTTGCTTCAGAAGACCTCAGGCTGATGCGTAAGTTGGATGAGCTACATCTTGAGCATCCTTTTATGGGTGCAAGAATACTCGGAGATCAGCTTGACAGGCAAGGTGAAAAGGTTGGCCGTAAGAAAGTAAGTCGTCTGATGAAGCGGATGGGAATTGAAGCTGTGTATCGGAAACCGAGAACCAGCAGAAAGCATCCAGAACATGAAGTTTATCCCTTTCTGCTGCGTGGCAGAAAGATTGAGCAGGCGAATCAGGTGTGGGCACTTGATACGACCTATATCCCCATGGCAAAAGGCTATGTTTATTTGACTGCTGCAGTTGATTGGGCAAACCGCAAGATTCTGGCTTCAAAGCTTGCAGTTACCCTGGAGGCAGTTCATGCTGTTGATGTTCTTCAGGATGCTTTCAGACGTCATGGGCAACCTGAGATCGTGAACACCGATCAGGGAAGCCAGTTTACAGCTTTAGAATTTGTGCAGTCCGTCAAAAATCAGGGCTGTAAATTGAGTATGGACGGTAAAGGAGCCTGGCGCGACAATGTTTTTGTTGAAAGATTATGGAAAACGATAAAATATGAGCGGGTGTATCTGTATGCTTATGATACAGTTTCAGAATCCCGTTCTTCAATCAAACAGTATATTGATTGGTATAACAGTTTAA
>QKIH01000150.1 GCA_003249645.1 Desulfobulbaceae bacterium
TGTCGGCAGAGGATAACCGGAATGGTAGCTGTTGCTGCTGCACGGCTTGTTTTATATAAAGAAGGATCTGGTCACAGAAAAGCAGGACGCTATGGATGTGTATATCAATCAGTCGAAGCTGAAAAGCAGGATGATACTCTGTGGAGCTCTTTTGGTATTAGGGGTTGCACTGATTGTTTTTACCCTTGTTTACAGCCTGATAAATTTCGAGTTGCTGCCGATGCTTGCCATACTGTCCGGCGCATCTTTTCTGGTTGTGAGTATGGCGTACACCATTAAAGCGAACAGGGTTCACGATGTAGACAAGCCGGTCTTAACAATCAGCGAGAAAGGGTTTTATGACAGTCGTTTGTTTAAAAAGCCCATACCCTGGGAACTGATGGAATGGCGATTTTATCAGATTAAAGGAAACCCCTCTATCTCTCTTGATATCAGACAGGAAGTTGAGAGTGAATATGTCGATGAGCCGGGGCGGCTTGAACAATTTTCATTTTTCATGTCGACATTATTGAGGTTTCCGAAATATTCCGTTGATCTCATGTCCATGGCTACACCTGCTGATGAGATAGTGAAGGAATGTGAGAAATTTAAGAAACGATCATCGATCAGGAAGACCGGGAACTGAAGCGCCTTCGGTTTGTCAAGGCAGCAGACCGTCAGGATGTTGGGCATCATAGACTGTATAAAAGTTTTCCGTTTAAAGAGTCGTGAAATAATAGTAACGGAATATTTTATAGATAGATCCTTGTAATGTGTTTTGCCAGATGCAATCTTTTCTGGTATAGTGTCGCTCGCGTTGACGGTAAATGTCCTGCTGAAGTGTGATGTAACATACTGTATTTCAATATAAAATTACAGAATTGCTCAGCCCTTGACCTTACATGGTTGCAAGGGCTTTTTTATTATAGATCAGACCATTAACAATATGATTCATCTTACCAATATATATAAACAATACGGCTCTCAGGAGCTGTTCACCGGAGCAAACCTGCAGGTGCTGGCAGGCACCAGGACCGGACTGGTCGGTGCAAACGGAGCAGGGAAGACCTCTGTATTTCGTCTGATTACCGGAGAAGAACACGCCGACAAGGGCGAAATTACCTGCTCTAAAAAAACTGTAGTCGGCTATTTCTCGCAAAATGTCGGTGAGATGCAGGGACGAAGCGTGCTTGCAGAGGTGATGTCGGCTGCTGGCAATTTAGTTGAAATGGGACAACGCATGCGGGAGATGGAAACGCGCATGGGTGAACCCATGGAAGACGACGAAATGGCCGCACTGCTCGAGGAATATGGTAATATCGTCGAGGAGTACGAGCATCGCGGCGGATATGAGCTTGACTCGAATGCGAAAGAGATTCTTTCAGGGCTCGGCTTTGACACCGACACCTTTGAACTGCCGGTTGAAACCTACAGCGGCGGCTGGAAGATGCGCATCGCACTGGCAAAAATTCTGTTGATCAACCCTGATGTCCTGCTTCTGGACGAACCGACCAACCATCTCGATATTGAATCGATCCTGTGGCTTGAAGAGTGGCTGGCAAACAGTTTCAAAGGCGCTCTGCTGATGACCTGTCATGACCGGGATTTTATGAATCGGATCGTTTCAAGGATTATTGAGATCGGCAACGGCGGCGCTACCACCTACAGCGGCAACTACGATTTTTATCTGCGTGAACGGGAAATCCGTCGTGACCAGCTCCTGGCCGCCTATAAGCGCCAGCAGGAGATGCTGGCCAAAGAGGAAGATTTCATCGCTAAATTTGCAGCTAGGGCTTCACATGCCGCTCAGGTGCAGTCACGGGTTAAAAAGCTTGAAAAGATTGAGCGTATTGTGCTGCCGCCGGAGCAGAAGATTATCAAACTCAGGCTTCCTGAAATCCCCCGCAGCGGTGATGATGTCATGCATCTGCAGGGGCTTGCCAAAGAATGGGTAACTGTTGCCGGTGACATTAAACCGGTATTCAGCGGCCTGTCCGGCACCATCAGGCGGCTTGAAAAAAT
>QKIH01000146.1 GCA_003249645.1 Desulfobulbaceae bacterium
GATTGGCTGGCAGCACCACATGTAACCCTTTTCGGGCCACCGAATTCTGCCAAAATGGCCATTAACGCCATGAACGCCTACCATCGCCAACTTCCCGATGAGCCGGCTATCGTGGGAGAACTTCTCAGCCGCTGCTCCAGCCTGCCGAAGTGGGGAGCGGATGATGAAGACTCAAAAACACCATTACGACAGGACCTGATGAACGCCAGTCTTAATCTGGCAGAGTGTTTTTCAGGTACTATTGAACTTGATGAAAACGGCAAAAGATATCAACTGGCAGCCGACAAACGCTCTTTACCGATAAAAAGAATCCCAGGCATATCAATGCCCTGTCCTTTTCTTTTTTATGAAGGCAACCCGCTGCCTCTGCATCTTTACGACTTCGGCCTGCATCTCTATGAGCTATGGGATAAACCTGAAGCGCTGGTCTTTTACATTCCAAAACTGGAAAACGAGGAAGAGGCACGTTACCTGGCAGATATGATACGATACGCCGAGGAAACAATTCAGGAAATTCATTCTGAATACAAGCCAGGCACTATCAGGCTGCTTGTGGTTCTGGAGAATCCGCGGGCCATTTTCAGGACCAACGAAATAATGGATGCCCTCCATCCTTATTTTGTCGGGGCTTCGCTTGGTTGGCACGATTTTCTTGCCTCTACGGCACGTCTGTTTAAAGAAGACAGCTATTATCGCATCCCGGTCAAAAGTGATCCTGATATCGTTATCAAGCATATCAAGGCCAGTCACGAACTGCTTGCCAAAGTTGTCGGTCCCCGGGGCGGCATCAAGATCGGCGGTATGTACGGCGTACTGCCGACAGATACAGACCGTAACAGCAAGTCGTTTCAGGTCACTATCAAAGGCTTTATCCGTGATGTCACCATCCAGTTGCGACGCGGTCTCGACGGGTTCTGGGTCGCCCATCCCGACTTTGTCCGTATCGGCATCGCTCTTGTTCAGGCCTGGTATGAAAAAGATCAGGACCAAGGAAAAGCACTCAATACACTGATTAACTCCCTGCTGCATCAGGAACATGCCGAAGAAGTTTTACAATTTCTTGCTAATCCTGATGTTGACAGCCTCGATGTCAAAGACCCGCGCTTTGTCAGGGCACTGGTTGCTGCCGATCTGAAAGAATCGGATATTATCCGTAATAATGATGAGAGTGAAATACGATATAATGTCTTTCAGTCGCTGCAATACCTCACAGACTGGCTGACAGGCAACGGTTGTGTTGCCCTTCCTGCCAAGATAGAAGGTGAACAGATCAGGGTCATGGACGATCTTGCCACGGCAGAACGCTCGCGCTGGGAGGTTTGGCACGAGATCCATCATGGCCGTTTTGATGTTGTACGACTGGCTGAAATCAGTATTGAGGAGCTTCTTTTCATTCAGAATCCGCCAGCGAAAAGTGATCGACAGGTGCAGATCCATTGGAACACACGAACAAAAAAATGGTACCCGGTGTCCCTGAAACTGATGCTTCTGCTGATGACAGCAGAAAAACCGGTAGAATTTGCTTCAGAACTGCTACTGCCTTTTACCATCGATTCAATACGTAATCAGGCAGACCCATTTGAAGCTGTGCTGAAAATTGATCCGCTAAGATATACATTGCCGGAAACTATTGCAGAAATAGTGGCAAAGGGTTTGAAGTAAAGCCATAAAAGTGCGCTAGGCTGAATTGACTTTACATGTTTATTCAAAATAAGCTTTTTCCAAAGGAGGAAATATGGGCTATCCGAATGGACTTTTAAAAACACGGGCGGTTATTCGTCCCGGTGAATATGCAGTCATTCCACCCGAAGGCAGGGTAAATAATGTTATTCCTGCAATCAAGGGCTGCACAATGTCAATTATTGCTTCACCAAAACTTGGTGCAAGCTTTGTTCAATACATCGGCACAGCAATGCCTGCCGGCGGAACCGTCGTTCCTTTTGCTGCTGAAGACCAGATTGAGAGCTTCATCTATCTCATGGATGGTGAAGGTACTCTAC
>QKIH01000033.1 GCA_003249645.1 Desulfobulbaceae bacterium
GCCAAGCAGAAGAGCTGCTGGCGCCCTGAATTGGAAAAATCCGTAAAAGAAACAGAAGGACAGAACTAAAAGCAGTAGCCAGTGCAGCACCGCTTTTTTATAATTTTTGAACATTGTATTAACAAGATAATGTATCTAAAAACTTTGGAGGTCCTAATAAAACCGGCGAAACTTACCATAGATCTTAGCGATTACCAACAAACTTGCGCAAATATTCTCAAATATACATCGTTTGACGATTTGCTAGAGGATTTTAAGCAACTTGTTCTGGATGCAGAGAATAACAGGAAGCATCTCAACTCTACCCTCTTACGACTGAGGTAAAGATATTCTGTCCATTGAAACAAAAATCTGATTGGAAATATCGTAACGTGCGCTTCAGGCGCGGCCTTTAGCCGTTGCCTGCAAGCGATGGTTAGCGTCAATACCTTACTTCATTCACTTTATATATACGATCAGGGTGGCCAAATACCTCGATAACTTGTTGTTCAGTCAGGGGTAGCGTATAGAAATGCTGCCTGTCTGGTGTACCAACACTCGGATCTTCTCTTCCCCCTGCACAATGTGAACAGATGCTAATGAAGATAAGTTGGCCTTCTTTGAACGCAATGTTAAACCCGTTGCCAGCATAAACTTGTTCCTCCTTTGCTTTTAGCTTCCAGGCGTCAGGCCATTGCGGCGGCGGAATGAACGGTGGTAAATAATTGGCAACAAATTCTGGACGCATTTCGACGAGTGCAATAGGAGGACTGTCAGGCGATAACTTTAGTTGAGAACTCATTATGCGTGAATTGGCAGACTTCTTAATGTCTATCCGAATTAAATAATAAAGGGGCTCGTTAGAGGCATCGAGCAATTGTCCAAATGCGACCAAAGAGTTTTTTTCGAAACGCGATACATTCGCGCAAGCCGATAAGATTAAAGCTAACAATGTTAAAATCAAATGCCTGCACATAGATTCCTCGGCTCACATCATAGTTTATTCGCTAGCAAGTAATTATACAGAAGACTGACCGAAGCCTCCCATTTAAAACTTAAATATTCCAATGTATTAGATGAATAGGTTATGTTATTCGATGCAAGTCTTTTCTTCCCTTCCCATCTTTCTTTTGGGTAATATGATAAAAAAGGTATTACACGTAAATATATTTTAGGATTTGGAGGTTAATATTGGCAAGGTTAAACATTTAAGAAAACCTGCAAGTTATGATGTTTCCTGATTAGATCATTATGCTAATTGCATTGTGGAACGTAACTCCTATTAACCTTGCCACTACAAATTTCAACAATTTAACAAACCAACCAAAGTAAAGATTACCTATAACAGTCTTAACTTCTCTGCATTTCAGGCTAACTTCGCATTCCCCCTATCTCTCCAAGAATCCGCTAACATCAGCGTTTTTCCCTTAAAATCAAAACCATGGCACCTATCACCACCAGTATACCGGGCAAGACACGCAGCTCCGGCAACCCGTGGCCGAGTGCGTAATCGATTATCAGTACCATGGCCGGATAGAGATAACTGTAGGCCATGACCCGGGTGGGACCGATATGGAGTATGGCGTATTGGGTGAGGAAAAAGGTGCAGACGGTGCAGAAGATTGCCAGATAGGCCGTCCCGCCCAAGACTCCGGCCGGTAGCTGCAGCCAGGCAACCTGCAGCAGATTCCGCCAACCGAACATGGCCAGCCAGCAACAGCCTGTAACCAGAATCCAGTATGTCATCACAATCATCGGCTCACCGCGATAAAGATATCTGACCAGGACGGTATACAAACCCATACCGAGACAACCGAGAAAGAATATAAGATCACCTTTATTCCAGTGCATATGCAGCAGAGTCTGCAGATTGCCGTCGAATATTACCCACAAGGCACCGACCAGACCGCACAGTAAGGCCAGAAATCCTTTTGTGGTCATCCGTTCGCGAAGCAAGAGGTAGGCGTAAATGCCTGCAATGGACGGCACCAGAGTAAAGATTACGGAAATATTCAGAGCCGTGGTGAAACGAAGTGAATAAAACATCGTCCAGAAAAATGAAACCAGACAGCCGCTGATCACACCGCATCGTAAAAAAAGTGAGACCGAAAATGAGAATCCGTGAACCGTTACTATGTATGGAGTGAGAGAAAGTGATGCAATTACAAAGCGGGAAAAGGTCAATGCCAGTGGATCAAGCCGCGGAGCAAGGGTGTGACTGACGGTAAAGGAAGTTGAAACCAGAAATGCTGATATCAGCATCATCGCATGAACAAATGGCAATGACGTTCTTTTTTCTGCTGCGTAGCTTCTTCTTTTCATGATATGCATCCCGCTCAATATTCCTTTCAGCAGCACGCCTTATACCTAAAAACAAAAAAGAGAGCCAGCCAATACGGCCGCGCTCTCTTTTATTGACGGAACTATCCAATAACGGGTTATTCTTTTACCCCGAACAGTACCCGATAAATAACGCCGAAAACGATGAGATACATGGGTATGGTCCAGATTAGCCCAATCCCCATCGGAATAGTGGAGACTGACACGATGATTGTCATCAGCAGAACGATGCCGAACACCTGCCACCATACCTTGTGGATCGCCTTTCGGGATGCTTCCATGGCCTCCCACGGATGCATACCGCGATCTATGATCAACGGCATTGTAAGCAGATAGCCAACCGCCAGGTAAATACCCGGAAGTACGAGCAGAACAAGTCCGCTCATGGTCATCAGAAACATGAAAAGCAGGGCAAAGAAAATTGAAAAGATCTTCGGCAGGCCGCTGAAAAGATGTTTCAGTGAAATCTGTCTGTCTCCAACCCATCGAACCGCAGTATACAAAAGACCTGCCTGCAAAGCACCACCGACTATTGCCCCGAACAGGAGCAGACCAGCCAGAACATAAAGTGCTGTCAAATCATCTGTTATATTCAGCGAATTTCTGATTATTGGAAAACCTGATACCACCCCTCCGTTAAATGCAGACGGCAATACACTTGCTATCAGCGCCCCAATCAATAATTTGAACTTTGCACCTTTGACGTATTTCCAGGCTTCCTTCAATCCGCCGAAAACTGTTAGCTTTTCAAGAGAGAAGACTCTGGGCTCAGCAGCCTTTTTCTTCTTGTTTTGCGTTTTTTCTTCTTCCTTCACCTCTTCAAAAACGGGAAGGACAGCTTCACCCTTTTCTGTTTCAGCTTCCTGTTCTTCAGCTGCCTCGAGAACAAGCGCTTCTTCCTGTTCCTCTTCAATGATCAGAGTGTCAGCATCCTCTGTCAGTACTTGATCTGCAGATTCTTCATCAAGGCCTGCTGAAACCTCTTCGGAAAAATCAAGATCGGCTCCCAGCTCAAGTTTTTCAGTATCATCGGCGGTTGTATCATCAAAAAACGCGGCGAGATCTTCGTTAAACTCATCGGCCTCTTCGGCCGCTTTTTCAGCCTCTGGCTCTGGCTCTGGCTCTGGCTCTGGCTCTGGCTCTGGCTCATCAGCAAAATCGAGAACAATGTCTTCTTCGAGCTCTTCTTCTGCAAAAAAGTCTTCGTCCTGCTCCAATGCAATCTCTTCAGCACTCTCTGCAGCCGGTTCTTCATCCTCAAGAACAACTTCCTCTGCAATTTCGTCAGGGTCTTCGAAATCCAGCGTATCACGGCTCAACTCTTCAGCAGCTGCGGCGGCTTCATCAAGTCCGATATCGTCAAGATTCAACTCTTCTTCAACGACACTGACATCCTCGATACTATCACCATCAAGAGCCAACTCTTCTTCAACGAGCTCAGACTCTTCATCATCTGCTTCATTGAGTGCTACTGTTTCGTTGAGTGAGGAATCTTCATCCGGCAGATCGTCAAATAGCGTATCAAGACTTCCTGTAATTTCACTTTCTGCTGCAAGCACATCCTGTTCAGCAGCAAGACTGTCGGTTACCGGCAGCGCGTCCTGTTCTTCCAGCAGCTCACAGGTAAAAGTTTCTGAACATTTCGGACATGTTATCCTTTTTCCTAAGTAGGAATCATCGGCACTGCCCTTCACCCCGCATCGGGGACAATACATCTTCATTAAGCTTCCCTCCCAAACAAGCTTAGTCTGGCCATTTATCAGGCAGGTAAAAAGAAGTTACACTGAGCAGACGGCACAAAGAGGTTCTGCTTCACTGGAGACAAACTGCTCACTGAATGCAAAACCGCACTTGTTACAAACCTTAACACCTTCAGGAACAACAGTGCTGGCATTTGATGCCGGCGCGATTGTCCCAATATCTCCGACGGGCACTGACAACATACTGTTTTCCTCAATATTTCCGGCCACAGTCACACTGTCATCTACCCTAAAAACCTGTTGACACTCCGGGCATCGAACCTTTTTTCCCAACAAAGTATCGTCCGCTGTGCCTTTTAACCCACATTCTGGGCAAATCATCTTCATCGGCAACCTCCTGGAATAAATTCTAACCCCGTTATCACCATTTGTGATAAAAAATGTATTAAAACATCGTAATATTTAATAGAATGCAAAGATATTACAACCTTTTTTTGTGCAAAGGAAAATAAGGCATGGAAATCATACTCATAGCGGCAATGTCATGCAACCGCGTGATAGGAAAAAATGATGCAATCCCCTGGCATATCCCCGAGGAATTACAGCATTTCAAAACCGTCACCATGGGCTACCCGCTGATCATGGGAAGAAAAACCCATCAGGCGATAGGCTTCCCTCTTCCCGGTCGAAAAAACATTGTCATTACACGTGACAGGGCAATTACACTTAATGGCTGCACCGTCGTTCACACCATCGATGAAGCCATAAATGCATGCGATAATGCTGAGCGGGTTTTTATCCTTGGAGGAGAAGATATTTTCCGACAGACCATGGATATCGCTGACACCATTCTGCTGACAGTTCTTGATCGCATAGTCGATGGAGACACCGTATTTCCTGAATTTTCCTCCACCGATTTTCAGGAAACCGACAGGAAACGGGTTGAGGGAAAGGATCCCTTCACTATCTACACCTATAACAGGGGGAAATAAGAATCGGCCATTTTCTCTTGCATTAATCCAACATAGTGCAATATTTGATCTATACGCTGACTCCTGTGATTTTATTTCTGCTTAACAACATCTGGTCAGGATTTTGCCATGGGAATATGGATCATATCTGCCATCCTGGTTGTAACGCTTTACCTGCTTATTTCTGAAGTTATTTCCGTAGACCTTACCGCCATCGGGATCATTGTCCTTCTGGTCGTCACCGGTCTCCTCAGCCCGAAAGAGGCTGTCTCGGGTTTTGCCAATCCGGCACTGATCACAGTGGCGGCAATGTTTGTCGTCAGCAAAGGTCTGATACGAACCGGAGGCATAGAATTCCTGGGACGGAAAATCACCAATGTCGCGAAAACAAATGTCAATGCGGCACTTGCTCTTATTCTTTTTTCAGTGGCTGTTTCATCCGCCTTTATTAACAACACGCCGGTTGTCATTCTTTTCATTCCGGTGGTGATGACCATGTGCTGTGAACTGGGGCTGAGTCCGTCAAAATTCCTCATTCCGCTTTCCTATGCCTCTATTCTTGCCGGGACTTGTACCCTGATCGGAACATCCACCAATATTATTATTAGTGACCTCAGCAATGAATACGGCTTCGGCTCTCTTTCCATGTTTGAGATTTCTATCATTGGCGTACCCATAGCATTAATCGGCATTGTTTTTATGCTTATTGCAGCACCCCGCCTGCTGCCAGACCTGGCTAATCCGGTCTGCCGCATAAAAGACAGTGAACATCGCCAATATCTTGCTGAAATCCAACTTAAGGCGAAAAGCAGATTCCTCGGCATTCATCCCGGCGAAGTAAAAAAACACTACCCAGACCTTGAAGTACTTGAGCTTGTCAGCAATCGTACAATTTATCACCCCGGCAGAGATGCCAAACTTGTCTGTGAAGGTGACACCCTGCTGATTAAAGCCTCGCTGAATAGTCTCATTACAATTCTCCAGGAAGATGGTGTGGAACTCCCCTCTTCCGAAAAGGATCTCGTACTCGGTGCCCAGAAAGACGCACCTATCGTTGTTGAAATGCTTGTTGCCCCCGGCTCTTCAGAAAGGGGCTATAAAGTCAGCCAGACTGGTCTGGCCAGGAACCCGGATATCAATATCATTGCCGTAAAGCGGACTACCCGCCACATTGATGAGAGGCAGATTGAAGAAATCCGGCTTCGCACAGGTGATACCCTGCTGATCTGGTGCCAGGGCAGCACCCTCGAATCGCTTCGCAGCGATAATGACTACCTGATTATAGAAGATGTCTACGAAGAACTGGTTCACAAACGCAAGGCCTGGTGGGCCATCATCAATTTCATCGGCATGATCGGCACCGCCTCTCTGGGCATAGCCGATATCATGACCTGTGCACTGACAGCTGCCTTTCTGATGGTTGTCACCGGCTGTCTGCAGATGCGTGATGCCTACCGCTCCATTCAATGGGATGTTCTGCTGCTTATTGCCGGTACCATCGCCTTAGGCCTCGGGATGCAGAAAACCGGTGCCAGCGAATTATACGCCAAAAGCTTTCTCAGCCTGCTTCATGGTTTCAGTCCAACCATTATTCTTGGCGGTATGATTCTGATTACCTCAATCAGCACACAGATTTTAAGCAACAATGCGACGGCTGTTCTGCTGCTGCCGATTGCGATTTCAACAGCAGTGAGCATCGGTGTTGACCCGAAACCATTTATCATTGGGGTCTGTATCGGTGCAAGCGCATGTTTTGCTACTCCGATGGGCTACCAGACCAATCTTATGGTCTTTGTTCCCGGCGGCTACAGTTTCAAAGATTATATGCGCCTTGGCGTTCCGCTCAATATCTTTGTGGTGCTGGCTGGAAGCCTGCTGATACCAATGATCTGGAAGTTCTGACTCAACTCATGAAACAGCAACATCTGGCTGATTTTCTTCATCTTACAGGAATCCGGGCATCTTTTATGTCAGTCGCTATTGACGTATGCGCGTTATACCGTTTAATTTTATCTGGTTTTAATTAAATGAAACCCCGTTAAATTATGCTTTATCGACAACCATTTTGTTCACACAACAACAGAAAATAGAATGAAAATATTTTACCAGCTCTTTTTCGCGCTACTCCTGGGCCTGCTGTTTATCATATCAGTCGACCATTATTTCAGTTACAGTGAGGAAGTCTGGCAGTTTGAAAGAGATCTTGTCAAAAATTCCATTCAGGATGGACGCAGCATCTCAGGAATGATTCGCCATGTCTGGATTGATAACGGAGAGCAGAAAGCACTGGAACTGCTGGAAGACGCCAGCATAGAGGGCAGAATCAAGGCAAGGTGGGTCTGGGCTGATGAACTCGTCAACAGCGAGGTTATCAAGCAGGAGCAAATAGATGTTGCAGCTTCCTTCGAGTCAAACTCACCATTTTCGGTTAAATTGAACACTTCGGAAAATCCTTCTATCCTTACCTACATCCCCGTCGCACTTCCCCTTAAACGCCATGGGGGACTTGAAATCGAACAGTCATTGCTGCCGCTTAAATCTTACCAGAAAAAAATGCTTATTCGGTCGATCGTGATCTCCTGTGTCGTCGCCATCGTATTCGGCACAATTCTCTATCTGTACATCACCCTGAAAATTCGCAGACCCATCGAACAACTGATGGACCATACACGTCGAATCGGCAAAGGTGATTTACGTGTTGCTGAGGCACTGCCGAAAGACAATGAACTGGGGCTGCTCTCTGAAACTATTAATGACATGTGTTCAAGGCTATTGATTTCACGTGAAAAAATCAAATTTGAATATGAAGCGAGACTCCAGACAATCGAAAAGTTACGTCACACCGAACAGCTTTCCAATCTTGGTATCCTGGCCGCTGGCATAGCCCACGAGATCGGCACACCGCTCAACGTTATTGAAGGCAGATCCAGGATGATCACTGAAGCCGCAGGAAATCATGAAAGCATATGTCACAACAGTGACATTATTCATAAACAGTGCGAAAAAATTTCCTATACAATCAGACAGCTTCTCGATTATTCCAGAAGACCGAAACAGCAAGTCGCAAGAGAAAATATCCAGTTCATAGTAAAACAGGTCTTTCAACTCATTTATCCTCTTGCCAAGAAACAGGATGTGACCTTGAATATTATCGTCGAAGAGAATATGGAAACATCCATGGAGGTCGATGGAAACCAGCTGCAGCAGGTATTTGTCAACCTGCTGATGAACAGTATTCAGGCCATGCCCCACGGTGGTGATGTCACCGTATCCATGACAACACATATTGAAAAATCGCAGGATATCACCAAACCGGATTCCACTTTCATGCAGATAGAAATCAGTGATGAAGGAGGCGGGATAGAGCCAAAAAACATGAAAGACATATTCACACCGTTCTTTACGACAAAAGCAATGGGCGCCGGAACAGGGCTTGGACTTTCTATCGCCCATGAAATCATTCAGGAGCATGGCGGCTGGATTAACGTCAGGAATGTAGAAAAAGGAAGTTGCTTTACCATCTACATGCCAATGGAGGGAATTAAAGCGTGAGAGGTGTAATCTGCATCATAGAAGATGAACCTGATATGTGCGAATATCTGGAGGAGACTCTTCAGCGACGTGACTTTTCCATCTTCACCTACCATACCGGACAGAGCGGTCTGACCGCCGTCAGCGACAGACCGTTTGATGCGGTGCTTGTCGACATTAATCTGCCGGATATCAGCGGCCTTCATGTCTGCAATAAAATTATCGAAAATGTTCCTGATGTGCCGGTCATCGTGATGACAGCCTTCGGCAATATGGATACAGCCATCTCGGCAATACGGGCCGGAGCATATGATTTTGTAACGAAACCATTGGATATTGATATTCTTTCCATGGCTCTGGACAGGGCTGTTCGCTACAGGAATCTGCAGAAAACCATAAAGAAGCTCAGCGATACCACCCAAAAACCCGATGTCTTCGGCAATATCATAGGCCAGAGTCAGGTTATGGAGGAGATGTTTAATCAGCTTAGCCGCATCGCCGACTCTGAAGCAACCCTTCTGATTACCGGAGAAAGCGGCGTCGGTAAAGAAGTGACTGCAAGAGCCGTCCACTCTCATTCGAGAAGGGTGAACAAACCGCTAATCTCGATAAACTGCGCAGCCATGCCGGGACAGCTTCTGGAAAGTGAACTTTTCGGCTATGTCAAAGGGGCATTTACCGATGCAAGATCGGCGAAAAACGGTCTTTTTCAGGAGGCGGACGGAGGCACCCTCTTTCTTGACGAAATAGGAGAAATCCCTCTTGATCTCCAGCCGAAACTCCTTCGGGTTCTCGAAGAAAGACGCGTCAGACCACTGGGCGGCGTCAAGGAAATCCCGATAGACGTACGCATTATTGCTGCGACCAACCGTGATCTGGAAACGGCAGTTGAAGAAGGGTTGTTTCGGGAAGATCTGTTCTACCGATTAAATGTCATTAAAATATCCATCCCTCCGCTGCGCTCCAGAGGAACGGATATTCTGCTGCTTGCCAAAAAGTTTATTGAACAATTTGCCAAGAGACAGCAAAGGGATGTTACCGGGATGACCGAAGCCGCTGTACAGAAGCTGCTGGATTATTCATGGCCCGGCAACGTCAGAGAACTGAGAAATGCCGTTGAACATGCGGTTGCGCTGACGAGGTTTGAAAAAATCGTGCCAGAAGATCTTCCTGCTAAAATCGCAAACTACACAACTGACCAGCTGCTTCTGCCGTCTGAAGACCCTATGGAACTCATCTCTCTTGAAGAAATGGAGAAACGCTATATCCAGCACGTTCTGAAGTCACGGCAAGAATTCTTCAGATAGACCGAAAAACACTCTATCGCAAACTGCAGGGCTACGAGAACAATAATAAATAGACAGGCCCGTTAGCCCCGCATCTGAATACGGGGCATTTTACCCACCGGGGGCATTATGCCCCAATCGTCTCATCAAAGTTCTCTGTTGCCCCTCTTTGTCCGCCAGATTCAGGCATAAGACCGCTCTTTGCTAAAATTTCAAGACTAAGAGGCTGTAGCATTCTGCCCCATCATTTCATTCCCTGCTGCTATAATTGCCTGATCAAGCCCTTTATTTTATCTGCTTTGTCGGTAGAAATCATACTATCAACATTCATATACATATTTTTTTTGCTGTATTTTCAGCTCATTATAAAACGCATCGTTTTCTTGGCACAGCTCATGCAATCAGGATACTGAAGTATTATTTATATAAAATATTGGTGATTATTGGGAGGATTACCAGATGAATGTCTTTATTGGAATTACACAGCACCCTGAAAAACTGCAGCAGGCAATTGACGCAAATGCCGGAAGCAGTGATTCACTGATGGAAGTAGGACCTTTCCTCACAAAGGAAGCTGCTTCAGAGTGGAAAAACTACCTGACCAGCAAGCTCGGAAAGACTACTGAAATAGATCCAGATCAGGAAAAAGATGCCTATTCACTCTGGTACGGTTTCACCTTTGAAGCATAAGAGTTGTATTGCTGTATCCACTTAAATTTTCGATATCCGAATAGAATATTTTAGGGAGGACAAAATGCACACGGCACAGGCTAAAGGATTTATTAGAGATATTGGTCAATTCAAGGTACATGACTACGCCATGCCCTATGTGGAATTTGTCCCGAAACTCTACAACTTTTGTCTCTCTCTCGGCTTCAGTGATGGCTATATGATGCCATCAAGAGCTTTTTGTTCTGATGAAAATCAGGGCATGCCGATACTGCTTATCAGCAGACATTTTGGCACATTTCCATTCGATCATGGAATAGTCGGCGGTATAATGGCAATAGACCGGCATGGTCCTCACTCAACCCATGGTGAGGACGCCGTCATCATTCAGGCCAGCCACGTCGGATATGATCCTCACACAAAAACCTACGGCACCTGTAACCGTCCGAAGATGAGGGGCGAGTGCAAATCAAGCAGCTGCGGGAAAATCACCCATGTCATCGAACCGTTTCTCCAGCAGTTCAAGATGGCCCAGAATCGAATCTTTCTCCACCGTAATGACGGCGGGGAATACCTTATAACCGTTAAAGATTCGTTCATCGATTTTCACACTTCGCCCATCGAAGACGGCCTGACGCTTCATCTGCAGAATATTGCCAGACGTACTGGTGACGGTGCTATTGTACCGATCGCAACCCATAGTACATCCCATACCTATGAGGTCTCAGAAGATTTCCGAAGAAGGATAAACGAAACCGGTTACGAATGGCAAGGTGGTGTAGGCAAAGCTATTGGCAATCTGCTTGCCGCAGATCTCTTCTCCTTCCGCGTGACAAACAAAGGCGGGGGCTCCATGCTGGAGAGAAATCTTATTGAATTCATGCCGTCCATCGTAACCCACAAGAGCCCGCAGCTCAAAGCGGCCAAGGTGAATGTGCAGAGAGAATTTGCAAGAACCGTCGAATCGATTCACCGCGGAACAGAATATAACGGCAAAAATCTGCTTTACATCGCAGGCTTAAATCTCGACATTGCAAGCTATCATGGCCACCCTGAAACCACTTATTTTGTGCCATGGGCTGCCTATATACAACTCAAAGACAGTTGTCCGTCCGAATATATACATCCTCTTGAACAGGACCGGCTTTTTCAGAAACTGTCAGAGCAGTCAACTATCAATCCGAGTCAGATCAGCATAAAGGATGAAATTGACAAAATGCTGCATACTCCGCGCTACGATATCTACACACCAAGATAATACGAATTTTATAATTTAAGAATATATGAGAATGAACCTAGAAACGATACGGAGGTACTATGATCACAGCATGCTGACCAAATGGGTCACGTTGGAAGCGCAACATTCACCATAGTAATCAACTAAAATTAAACGAGGAATGATGGACATCTTTCTATTATCGCTTTTGATTATTACAATTGGCGGGATTTTTCCTCTGCTGAGCTATCGTCAGTTCAGTTTGATGAAATCCGGTTATATTGCAATAACTGTTGCAGGCTGTGTTATTGGCTTATCAGCCATTACAGCTCCTTTGGCAAGTTCACAGATTGAACATTTTTCGCAATCGTGGCTGCATTTTCTTTCTTTTAACCTTACACTTGACTCACTCTCCGCATTTTTTCTAGTTCCCATTTTCGCAGTATGTCCTCTGGCAGCACTCTACAGCTTCAAATATTTTCATAAGCCTGAAGAGAGCCTGAGAACAGCAACAAATTATCTTTTCTTCAATCTGTTGATCGTCACCATGGCTCTTGTCGCCACTGCCGACAACATATTCAGTTTTGCCATTGTCTGGGAGCTCATGTCTCTCACCTCATTCTTTCTGGTCATGTATGAGTACCAAAAGCAAGAGACCCGCAAAGCAGGCTACATCTATTTTGTCTTTGCCCAGACGGGTGCACTCTGCATCTTTGCTGCCTTCGCCCTTGCCTACAGCCAGACCGGTTCTCTTGATTTTGCGGCATTCGCATCTATGCCCGCCAACATGAAGTATATTGTTTTTCTCCTGGCTCTGGCTGGATTCGGCTCTAAGGCAGGTATTTTCCCGCTGCATATCTGGCTTCCCCATGCCCACCCGGCTGCACCAAGTAATATTTCTGCAATCATGTCCGGTGTTATGATCAAGATGGGTATCTACGGAATTATCAGGATGTTTTTCGTCCTTGGCGTGGACTCGGTGATATTTGGTCAAACCGTACTCACATTCGGCATGATTTCAGGAATACTGGGCATTGTCTATGCCCTCGGAAAACAGGATCTGAAAAAGCTTCTTGCCTACAGTAGTGTGGAAAACATTGGTGTTATCCTGATCGGTGCAGGCGTCGGCATGATGGGTATTGCACACGGCAATAAGGTTATGGCCGGTTTCGGCTTTGCCGGTTGTCTGCTCCATGTGCTCAACCACTCTATTTTCAAGTCGCTGCTCTTTCTTGGAGCCGGTGTTGTACTCCATGAAACCGGCACCAAGCAGATTGATCAGTTCGGCGGTCTGATGAAGCGGATGCCGACTACCGGCAAGACCTTCCTGACTGGTGCTCTTTCCATTTCAGGACTGCCCCCGTTCAATGGTTTCATCAGCGAATTTTTAATCTATTACGGTGCCTTCCAGGGACTTACCCTCAACGCTACCTCTGCTATTTTTTCAAGCCTTGCCATACTTTCTCTGGCCCTGATCGGCGGACTCGCTGTCTCCTGCTTTACCAAGGTAATAGGAATTGTCTTTTTGGGAGAACCCAGAAGCGAAAAGGCAACAGCTGCTAAGGAAGCCGGTTTTGCAATGACCTTACCGATGATCATCATGGCAGCAACCTGTCTGGCTATCGGTCTCTTTCCTGCACCGGTTGTCAAGATGGTCATGACAGCTCTGCAGAGCAGCTCAATACCTGTGCCTGAGACCTCACTGGTTACAGAGATAACCGGCTATTTAGGTTTTGCAACCAGACTCTTCTTTATCTTCATCATTGTCAGTCTGCTGCTGAGAAAAATCTTCTATCGTAAGAAAGTTGTCGACTCAAGCACGACCTGGGGCTGCGGTTTTACCAAAGGAACCGTGCGCATCCAGTATACCGGCACATCCTATTCAGGAAATGTGGTGGAATTCTTCAAACCATTTCTGATGCTGCACACCACCTATTCAGGAATCAAGAGAATTTTCCCCGGCAAGACAACTTATGAGACCAAGGTTGATGATATCGCTGAAACAACCCTGCTGGAATATATCATTTCTCCATTTCTTTACCTGCTCAGCAAGTTCAGATGGATCCAGCACGGCCATATTCAGCTCTATATTGCCTACATCATCATAACCATCATTGTTCTGCTGATGTTCATATGAGCAGGATGAACTCAATTTGATAGAGGATAGTAATGGAATCGTTTATATCATTAGCCATAGCTCTTCTGGCTGCCCCGCTGTTTCCCGGCATCATTCTGAAGGTTAAGGCCTTTTTTGCCGGCAAGCAGGGTCCGCCGCTGCTGATTAAATATTATACGCTGTTCAAGCTGCTTAAAAAGGGCTCTGTTTACAGCAACAGCACCAGCTTTGTTTTTACCCTCGGCCCGGTTATTTCGTTTGCTTCAGCAGTAATCGTGCTCTTTTTCTTCCCCTTTGCCGGGAATGCGCCGATTTTTTCTTTCCACAGCGATGTAATCATCCTGTTTTACATCATGGGACTCGGACGCTTTTTCACCGTCATCGCCGCCCTTGACACCGCCTCACCTTTTGAGGGAATGGGCGCAGCAAGGGAAGTGTTTTTCTCAACCATCGCAGAACTAGCCATATTCACCGTGCTGATCCTGTTCTACAGGCTCACCGGTTCACTGAGCTTCAGCGAATACTTCATCGGCGAGACCCCGATCTCACTGGTCGGCGTGTCCGGCGCATTGATTGTTTTTGTTGTTGTCTCTATGTTTATGGTTCTGCTCACGGAAAACTCCAGGGTGCCGGTTGACGACCCTGCAACCCACCTCGAGCTGACCATGATCCATGAGGTTATGATCCTTGATCATAGCGGTCCTGATCTGGCGATGATTGAGCTCGGCGCTTTCTACAAGCTCTATTTTTATGCCGCGTTTGTTACCCACCTGATCTTTCCTTTTGTCCCGGCAAACGGCCCTGTAATGAACACCGTGATTTTTCTTGCAATCATGGCTGCCGTTTATGCAACTATCGGAATAGTGGAATCGATTATGGCGCGTTTTAAGATGAACCTTGTTCCAAAGTTCATTTTCACCTCATTTGCCCTGGTATTCTTCGCCGCCATCTTAACAATAGGGGTGATCCAATGATTAATTACACTGAAATTACCATAGTTTTCATACTCCTGTCGGTTCTGCTCTCCCTGAGTTCTTCAAGACTGATGACCCTGGTGAAACTCATGGCTCTGCAGGGTGGCGCGGTTTCTCTTGTACCACTGCTCCTTGAGGGTACCCAGCATCTTCCGATGGGTGAGCTCCTCTTTTTCCAGGTGATGATTCTCATCAAGTGCATCATCATTCCGGGACTGCTGGTTCTTGCTGTCAAGCGGGTCAGGATAAAAAGAGAAATTGAACCCTTTATCGGCTACCACGCCTCCATCGTTGCAGGACTTGTTATCCTGCTGGTTTCTGTCTTTGTAACCGGTTACCTGAAACTCTCCCTGCCTGAAGGACACAATTTCGTCCTCGTATCCGCCATTACAACCATGGCCGCAGGGTTCTTTCTGATGATGGCGCGTCGTAAAGCTATTACCCAGGTAATAGGATATCTGATGCTTGAAAACGGCATCTACCTGATTGGTACGGCACTGACCAACCCGAGTCATACCCTGTATGTGGTTGAATTCGGTGTCCTGCTCGACCTGCTGGTCGGCGTTATGATTATGGGTATCATCCTGCACAATATCAACAGTGCATTCGATGATGCGGATACAACCTTACTTGGACGATTAAAGGACTGATACCATGATAGAATTTGTTTTCCTGCTTCCGATAATTATGGGACTTATCATTTTGGCCCTGCCACCATCGGTCGGGAGGCTGCTGCTGCTGATCACATCACTCATGCACCTCCAACTCACCGTGATGACATGGCTTGGCAAATTTACCCCGGCGTTCGCCCAGCTCTTCAAGGCCACACCGGAAGGTTTATACATCCTACTTATTACATCATTTATATTTTTCTGTATCAGCGTATACGCATTTGCCTACGTTAACGAGACAGACATAACCAATAAGCCGGCTTTCAACGGCTGCATGCTGCTTTTCCTCGGCACCATGTCTATGGTTACCCTGTCTGACCACCCGATTATGCTCTGGGTCGCTGTTGAGGCAACAACCCTGGTCAGTGCTCCGCTGATTTTCATTCACCGCTCCAAAGAGGCTCTCGAGGCCACCTGGAAATACGTGATTATCTGTTCTGTCGGTATTGCCCTGGCACTGCTCGGCTGCTTCTTCATGACCCTGTCGCTGGACCTTACCAACATCCGGGTACCACTGTCTTACACCTCGTTATACAAAGTAGCTTCCAGTCTCGATCCGATCTGGCTCAAAACCGGTTTTATCTTCGTCATTATCGGTTTCGGAACCAAAATGGGTCTGGCGCCTATGCACACCTGGCTGCCCGATGCACATAGCCAGGCACCGAGCCCCGCTTCTTCACTTTTAAGCGGTGCTCTGTTGAACTGCGCTTTCCTCGGCATATACAAAATGCACATTCTTATGGTTGCTGCCGGACTCGGTCAGTTCTCTTCGAACCTGCTGATCGGTTTCGGCCTGTTCTCCATGTTTGTCGGTGCCATTTTCATCATCAATCAGCCGGACTACAAGAGGATGCTGGCCTATTCCAGTATCAAGAATATGGGCATCATCGCTTTCGGTGTCGGTATCGGCGGTTTTGCACTTTACGGTGCTTTCCTGCACATTCTCCACCACTCCCTGATCAAGTCTTCTCTGTTCCTTTCTGCCGGAAATATCCTGCTTGGTTTCAACACGAAGAAAGTGAAGAAGATCGGCGGCATGATAAAGTACCTGCCAAAAACCTTTGTCTCCTTTATAGCTGGTTTCGTTGCCATATCCGGGCTGCCTCCGTTTGGTATGTTTCTCAGTGAAGTGGTGATCATCATCGGCGCAATCCAGAGCGGCAAATACCTCGCTGTCACCATGTTCATGCTGGCAGTACTGATCGTATTTGCAGGAATCGGCAAGGCATGTCTTTCCATGTCTTTCGGCGATGAAGTTGAAAAACTGCAGACCAAGGAAAGGATGCTCCGGGTTATTCCACCGTATGTCCTGCTGGCTGCATCCGTGATTATCACAATCTGGATGCCGCAACCTGTTTACAACACAATTATCAACTCAATCCAGATCATCGGAGGGAAAATTCATGGATAACCTCCTCAAAATTAAAAATGGTGCTGTAGTTGACCGCAATGCCATTCCAAATGTCTCCAATTCAGTCTTTTTCTCGTCACTTGCTGAATTTGTTAAAAATGACGGATACATCGTCCAGTTTTTCGGCTACATCGAAAACGGTATCAATCGACTGATAGCGGTTGTCCGCAACCGTGATCTTTACGTCATTGAAACTGAAGTCGGCAGCTCCTTTCAGTCTCTTACCGGCAGCACCAGCGAAAAGTTTCATCTCTTTGAAAGAGAGATCGCAGAACAGTTCGGTATCATTCCGGAAGGGCACCCATGGCTGAAAATGGTCAGATACCACAAGAACTATACCGGTGCCCCGGATGCCTTCGGCAACGATTATGCCAAGGAGCATATCCCCGGGAATTATCACTATTTCCAGGTTGAAGGCGAGTCCATTCACGAGGTTGGCGTCGGTCCTGTTCACGCCGGTATTATCGAACCGGGTCACTTCAGGTTCCAGTGTGCCGGTGAAGAAGTCCTTCACCTCGAGATCCAGCTTGGTTACCAGCACCGCGGCATAGAAAAAATGATGCCTTCTGTTCCTCAAAAGAGATGGCCGATCATCTGTGAATCCATCGCCGGAGATACCAGCGTCGGACATAACCTTTGTTTCAGCCAGGCCGTTGAAGCCTTGGCCAGCCTTAAAGTGGACGACAAATCTTCTATCGTCAGGTCCATTGCTCTTGAACTTGAGAGAATCGCTAACCACATCGGTGATCTCGGCGCGCTTAGCGGCGACGTTGCATTCAACCCGCCGGCAGCCTATTTCGGCAGGATAAGAGGTGAATTCCTCAACCTGCTCCAGGTACTTGGCGGCAACCGCTTCGGCAAAGGACTTGTTCGTCCCGGCGGGGTCACTCATGTTATGGAAGAGGAGCAGATCAAGATCGTTCGCGCCAAGCTGCATGAGCTTATTCCTGAAATTGAACATGTCTGCGACCTTCTTTTCTCGGCAACAACCGTTCTGGCCCGCTTTGAAAACACCGGTATTGTTGCCCATGAAATGGCAAAAGACCTCGGTCTTGTCGGCTATGCCGGCCGGGCATGCGGCATCAGCTATGATGCAAGGGTAGCTTTCCCGACCGAGTATTACGCACATCTTCCGGCAAATGAGAACAACACCACCGATGGTGATGTAAACAGCCGCGCCTCTGTCAGAAGAGAAGAGATCATGCATTCAATGCAGATCATCCTCCAGCTTCTCGAAATGTATGAACAGATTGGTGCCACAACCGGGGCCGTCTTCATGAAAGAGCACAGCCTGAAAGCAAATTCTTTTGTCGTGACGATTAACGAGGGATGGCGAGGAGAACTCTCACACTGCGTTCTCACTGACAATAACGGCAAAGTACAGAGATACAAAATTAAAGATCCTTCTTTCCACAACTGGACAGGCCTGGCCATGTCTCTCAGGAACCAGGGAATCTCTGATTTTCCTCTGTGTAATAAAAGCTACAATCTCTCTTACTGCGGTTTTGACCTGTAATGAGACTCACCGAAAATAAAGGTCTGAAATATGCTGAAAGTAATAAAAAATAGAATGGAACAGGGGTGCAAGACCTCTAAATATCCAAAAGAGCCGATTCAATTGTATAAGCGCTTCAGAGGTATGCCGCGAATTAACGCCTCGTGCAGCCAGTCAGTTATCCAGCAATGTGCCGATATCTGCCCACAGGATTGTATCGATACCAAAAATAAGACTATCGACCTTGGCCGCTGCACCTTCTGCGGCCAATGTGAAGTGCAGTCGAAAGGTGAATTTGTTCTATTTTCCGAGAATTTTGAACTCGGCGCCGCCTCAAGGGAGCACCTGATAACAGGCGGCTCTCTGCCGGCACTTGCTGAACATTCCAAGCAGCATTTCAAGAAACTGTTCGGACGGTCCCTGCAGCTTCGTCAGGTGTCAGCCGCCGGCTGTAACTCCTGTGAAGCTGATACCAATGTTTTGAACACCCCGTTTTTTGATCTTTCTCGTTTTGGTATTGATTTTGTCGCATCACCTAGACATGCCGACGGAATTCATGTTACCGGCCCGATATCACGCAACATGACCCAGGCTCTGCTTGATACCTACGAGGCGGTGCCGTCACCGAAAGTCGTTATAGCCAGCGGCTGCTGTTCAATTTCAGGCGGCCCCTTTTACGGCAGTGACGAGGTCGTCGGCGATCTCAATAAACTGATCCCGGTTGATCTGTATATTCCAGGATGTCCACCGCACCCGCTGACAACCCTGCATGCCCTGCTGCAGTTTTTTAAATAAGCAGTGATTAAACCGGAGAAGAACATTTCTTCTCCGGTTTTTCTTTCTGATTCTTCTCATTTTTAAGATCGCCCTTTACAGAAACAGGGTTGTCCTGCCCCTCCGCCTACTCTAAATCTGCCTGCAACTTTACATATTATTTCAGCCATATATAGCATATGCACGCTCGCCACAACGAAAACCGTGTACACCGATTCAACAGCTGAAAAAAATTTGAAATCAATCGAAGAACAACTCTTTTCAGCAATTTCCTTTTTTATCAGGCCTTAGCTGCATATATCGGATATAAAACAGCGGCATGGCAAGCCCTCATCTGCCACACTCGATCAATTTGCAGTAGACTTTCACAGCCAAAGTAGACTATGTTTCAGGCTGGTTGAAGTTTTATTAGTACAGAAATATGATGGTAGGATTATGGTTACAGCAGCAACAATTTTTTCGGCACTCTTTTCAGCAGTATTCCTTGTTATCTATTGGGTAGCTATCGTTATCGGCTGGTTTATTGCCATCCCGGTTGTCATTCTTTTTGTTACCTGGCTTACAGACCTGGCAAGAGGGACACAATACACATCCAGATTTATTGCATTGCTCAAGGATTACATTCCAAAACCGGCAGAAAAAGTCCTTTGCCCGGTATGTGAGCAAAATGTGGAAGAGCACCCTGAAGAAGGTCACAATTATTGTTACGCATGTGGAAAAAGCTTAGCCCACTAAGCTTTTCGCACATCGAACAAAAGACTTTTCAGCACCAGGATTTTTTTCTGAGCTTAGTCGCTGACACCTTTGTCAGCTGCATGGAATATTTGCGCTCTTCGTTCTTTCGAATAGATTTTTCCATAACAGTAAGACCTGCAACAGTCGGTGTTCATCATCATTATACCACTCTCAACCTATCACAATATTCCCCTTTCAACATAACAAGAACCAGCTCAGCCGGCCAATAGTTTTACAGCTGTCTATATCATAACAAGTGGGATTTATTCCATTTAGCGTAAATACCACCTGTGAGTCACAGCTCAAACAATGACTCTGCACCAGGCATTTGATCATTTAAACCTCATCATGGTCATAATCGTTACAACGTATTCTTGCATGGTGCAGGTGATTTTTCTTCACTTGCCAAGGCTTCACTGCAGAGTTACCGTTTTAGCAACAGGTTGTTTCCTAGAAGGGAGGATTCTATGAAAGTGCTCATTATCGGCGGAACACGCGGTATCGGCTATGCCCTCACCACTCTGCTTGCCGGAGAAGGCGATATTACAACGACGGTTCTTGCCAGAAATCCCGAGAAAATTAACGCTGAGTTTACGCAGGTCAGGGTAATTAAGGGTAGTGCCGCGGATGGTTCAACAATGCAATCCGCCATGAAAGATCAGGATGCGGTCGTATCCTGTATCGGTGTTCCAATCACCTTCAAACCGGTTACACTCTTTTCAACCGCCGCATCTCATCTTGTCTCCTATGGAACGCCTGAGCAAAAGATCATCTGTGTCACCGGAATCGGAGCAGGCGACACCAAAAGCCATGGTGGTTTCCTTTATGACAAAATATTTAAGCCGCTGCTTTTAAAAACTATTTATGAAGATAAAGACCGGGAAGAAGAAATTATCCGGACAAGCAGTCTCAACTGGCAGATCATTCGACCGGCTGGGCTTACAAACGGCAAGCGTACAGGAAAATACAAGATCATTACTGATCTGGCCGGTATCACCTCAAGATGGATCAGCAGAAGGGATGTGGCCGACTATATCCTGAAAGAACTCAGAAATCCGTCACATTTTGGCCAGACACCTCTTCTAACTTATTAGACAGAAGTTTTACTTCGAATAGGCTGTTGAGGTTGTGTCTCCGCCTTCACCTGTCCAGTTGGTATGAAACCACTTGCCGCGTGGCTTATCGACTCGCTCATACATGTGAGCACCGAAATAATCGCGCTGAGCCTGAAGCAGATTTGCCGGCAGAATACTTGTCCGCAAACCGTCATAGTAGGCAAGAGAAGCACTCAGGCAGGGCATCGGAATTCCCAGGATAATCCCCTGACCAAGAACATTTCGCAGTCCCTGCTGAGCATGGGTGATCTCTTCTGTAAAATAGGGGTCAAGCAGCAGATTGGGGAGTGCTGCATTACGCTGATAACCTTTTGTAATCTCGTCAAGAAAGACAGAACGAATAATACATCCGGCACGCCAGATTCTGGCGATCTCACCCATATTCAGGTTCCATTGCTTGTCGTCTGAAACCGCCTGCATCAGGCCGAACCCCTGAGTATAGGAAATAAGTTTCGCTGCATACAGTGCCTTCTCAAGATCTGCCAGCATGACATCTTTATCGCCATTAAACTGCCCATCAGGACCTTTCAACTGTTTTGAGGCAGTAACACGCAGATCTTTAAAACTGGAAAGACATCTGGCAAAAACTGATTCACTGATCAGTGAGAGCGGCGTCCCTGCATCAAGAGCATTAATGACTGTCCATTTGCCGGTTCCTTTCTGGCCTGCAGCATCGAGGATTTTATTCAGCAGATAGTCTCCTGCTTCATCTTTATAACCGGTTATCTCTGCAGTGATTTCTATAAGATAGCTGGATAATTTACCCTGATTCCATTTTGTGAAAGCGTCATGAATTTCTTCCGGTATAAGGCCTATACCGGAACGCATAAGATGATAGATTTCGCAGATAATCTGCATGTCACCATACTCAATACCGTTATGAACCATTTTAACAAAATGTCCTGCCCCGGCTGGTCCCATCCAGGTACAGCATTTCTGGCCGTCCGCTGCCTCGGCCGCTGCCGCCAGAAAGATCGGCTTTACATGCTCCCAGGCAGCAACTGAACCACCAGGCATGATGGAAGGCCCTTTCAAAGCACCCTCTTCTCCGCCAGAAACCCCGGTACCAATATAGAGCATGCCTTTTGATTCAAGGTATTCAAATCGCCTGATGGTATCATGATAATCAGAGTTGCCGCCATCTATTACGATGTCGCCCTTATCAAGATAAGGCAGCAGCTGCTCGATAAACTGATCTACCGGCTCACCGGCCTTAACCATCATCATAATCTTTCTCGGCGACTCAAGACTGTTGACAAAGTCTTCCACCTGCTCGAAACCGACTATCTTTTTCCCTAGCGCACGGCCACCCAAAAACAGCTCGGTTTTCTCATAGGTTCGGTTAAATACCGAGACTGAAAAACCTCTCGATTCTATGTTGAGTACAAGGTTTTCACCCATGACCGCCAGACCGGCGACACCAAATTGCTGTTTCATACTCTCTCCGCTACTGGTTGAGCTGCTCTAGGATTTTTGCAATGATTTCCTCTGTCGTACCGCCAATACCGAAAATAATGCCGGTTTGTGAATCTTCAAGTGTATTGAGCAGACTGTCTGTCAGTGATTTGCTCATATTTTGTGAGTCATTGATACAAAAACGTGAATCAGAACCACCATGAAGAACAGAATAATCAGCAATAGATTGACATCAAGGCAAAGAAAGGCCTTAAATTATGAAACATCTTCTGCTAGATTAAACACCAGCCTTGCAGTAACCAGTACAACCTGTGCTATTTGAATGTTTATGTGACTGCCTCTTTCTTCATTTGCATGAGATACACGGCATTACAGATGTAAAATCCTGCAGAATCTTAGTGACCGGTGTAATTCATGTTAACTATCAAAATATATAACTGCTAAAAGCCAATGAGTAGCCTGTACCAATTTAACCCAGATATCTGGATCAACGATATCAAGCTTGACGATTATGACGTTCGGAATGTGTTAATCACCGATCAAAAAAATGCTGTCATATGGGATACACAATCACATCCTGAAGATATTAACTGTTTCCTGCCTCATATTAAGGATAAAAAAATTACGGTCATTTACAGTCATGCTGACTGGGATCACATATGGGGAACAACTGCACTCCCTTATAAAGATGCCAGAATAATTGGACACGATCTTTGCTTAAGCCGTTTTTCAAGCGATGCGCCGGTAAAATTGTCCGAAATGCAAAGATCAAATCCTCATCGATTCGAAAATATTCACCTGCTGTCGCCAACAGACACTTTCAGCAGCGACCTAACTCTTAATTTTGATAAATTTTCATTAGAGCTTCATCATTTGCCCGGACATACTCTAGATTCTATCGCAGCATTTCTGCCTGATAAAGGAATTCTGTTAATCGGCGATGCAATTGAAACCCCTTTTCCTTTTGTTCCACCTGATTGCCCGCTAAGTCGTTGGATAGAAGAACTTAAAAGGTGGCAGGCTGATCATCGAATACAAACGGTAATCCCCTCTCATGGGCCAATTGGCGGGCGGGAGCAAATTAAAAATACCATTGACTATCTAGAAAACCTAAAAACAGGAATTGAAAACAAACTTCCTGCCGATGTGACTGATTTTTATTATAAAACGCATGAAGAAAATTTACGAAATGTTCAAAACTTGACGCACTAATTGTGAACAGATAGAACAAGACAAACCCTAAAAGAATAGAAGATGACATGGAAATAGTAATCGCTGAATCAAAAGACTGTGAACTTCTTTCTTCGATTGTCAGTCTAAGCAACAAAGATGTTGCTGACTTATTTTCGCTCAATTTCGAGAATGCGCCTAAACATCCATCTTTTTGCAATCCAGACTGGATACTCTCCGATTTAGAAAGAGGGCAGCAATATTTTATTTCATTAGAAGATGGTATATCAACAGGGTGCGTTGCTTTTGAGCAACCAGATAATAACACGGCATATTTAAACAGATTATCAGTTTTGCCAAAGTTTCGAAACAGGGGCACAGGCTCAAAGCTGGTGAACCATATAATCGATTATTCAAAAGAAAAAGACATAACGACAATCAGTATCGGGATTATAGCCGAGCATATCAAACTGAAAGAGTGGTATGTAAAACTTGGCTTTATCGAAGGTGGGACAAAAAAGTTCAGTCATCTCCCTTTTAATGTGCTGTATATGAATTATAAACTATAAAACTGCTGGAAATGTGCATTCAGGTTTCAGGATGAAATTCGGTTTACCTACCATTATACGATGAAAAATGAACCCTCAAAAAGTTGTCCGGAGCAAGGTTAACCTGCTTACCGACTTACCAAATATCGGCAAGGAAATGGAAAAAGATCTTAAACTGATCGGAATTCATGATCCTGAACAGTTAAAAGGGAAATCTCCATATGACCTGTATAATTTATTGTGCAGGAAAACAGGTAAAATACATGATGTCTGCGTAATAGATGTCTTTCTTTCCATAACACGATTCATGAATGGGGAAGAACCGCAACCGTGGTGGAAATACACCCAGGAAAGAAAAGAATATCTAGAAAATAACAACTATCGCTCTTTCGGTTAAGCGTGCTGGCTGAAAGCTCCTCTCATTGCTTCCACCTCATCATTTCATGAATATCAGAAAATTTTCAGAGCTTACAGGCATGACAGCTCACACCATAAGATATTATGAAAAAATCGGTTTATTTAAGAAGATAAACCGCAATGACAGCGGCCATCGTGATTTTAGTCTCGAAGATGTGACATGGGCAGAATTCATAAAAAGATTAAAAGACACCGGCATGCCCTTAGATCAGATTCTTGAATATGCAAACTTACGTGAACAAGGACAACATACCGCAGGTTCTCGTATGGCTCTCCTGGAAGAACATGCCATGGCTCTTGAGAGAAAAATCGCGACAGAACAGCATAACCTAAATAAATTAAAAGATAAAATCAGATACTACGAGACTCTCAAAGATATCTCTTGACTTAGAGTTCACTCTAACTTGTATGCTTGATCAAAATTAACCATTACAACTTATGAGGAGGGAACCATGGAAAATTCAAGATTTTCAGAGGGACTGAAAAAATTAAAGGAAATTGACGGAACAGCTGGTCAAAAAGTAATCGATAGCCTTCAGGTAATTGCTCCGGACCTTGCAAAGTACACCATTGAATTTCCCTTTGGTGACATTTATCAAAGAAAAGGATTGGATTTAAAGAGCAGGGAAATTGCTACAATTGCTGCTCTGACCGCATTAGGCCATTGCCTGCCGCAGTTGAATGTACACATAAATGGTGCTTTGAATGTAGGCTGCAAGCCGGAGGAAATTGTCGAAACAATCATTCAGATGGCTGTATATGCAGGATTCCCCGCAGCACTAAACGGGATGTTTGTTGCTAAAGAAGTATTTATAGAAAGAGGAATAATAAAGGCCTAAGCATACAAAATGTCCTTTGACGATATCACCTAGGGCCATTCAACATACCGTTAAATGACACAAAATAACAAAACAATATAATCAGGGGTGAAAATTGATGATCAGCACAGAATTTTTTATAACTTCATTGGTTGTAATCTTAATTCCTGGAACAGGTGTGATTTATACCATATCAAACGGCCTGTTTGCAGGTTGGCAAGCCAGCATCGCTGCTGCTTTCGGCTGTACTGCTGGTATCATTCCCCATTTGATTGCAAGCATTCTCGGGCTATCAGCAATACTGCATACAAGTGCACTTGCTTTCCAATGTGTTAAATATGCAGGTGTGACCTATCTTTTCTACCTTTCATGGACGATGTGGAGAGAAACAGGTGCGCTGAAACTTGGCTCAGATCAGTCGCCCAAAGGATTGTGGCAAATCATTAGAAGAGGCTTTCTGATTAACATTCTCAATCCAAAGCTCTCAATATTTTTTCTCGCATTCCTTCCACTTTTCGTCTCTGCAGATTCAGCCTCGCCAACATCACAAATGGTCATTCTCAGCATCATCTTTATGGTGATGACGTTTATCATATTCGTGCTTTACGGACTTTCGGCAAACAGGGCAAGCAGGTATCTTTTACATTCACCCCGATATATAGCACGGCTGCAACGGTCATTTGCTGCAATCTTTGCGATCCTTGGAGCAAAACTGGCAATGACTGAGCAATAAAGAAAACTCTGAGGATGGTGGAAAAACATCTTCCATCCATCCTCACGTTAGGAATAATTAGAATCCGATCCGGACTGCAGTACCTAAGAAGACCGTGTCTGTGTCGATATCTGTCCGATCATTATCCAGTTCCGCTTTATCATTGAAACGGTACAGTCCATATATATCGAGATAAATTGATGGAAGCAGTTCAAGATTCAGTCCTGCTCGCAGTGCAAAAAACGGTTCGTCAGCAAAAGAGCCGTCCCTATATTCTATACCAATTCCGGCACCTGCATAGATGCCGCTGCCAACAAGTATCCAGACCTGTGGATCGATTGCATCCTCGCCGTATTTATCAGGAAGAAATTCAACATCAGCTTCTATACCAATAAGGGACATCCAGTACTGATAGGAAGCGTACAGTGAATAGCCGTCCTCATCCACATTATCCACATCGATATCATCAATGGTTGTCCAGTAATTTGCGCCGACACCGAGTCTTGGTTCGCCGGCAAACGCACTAAACGGCAGGACAAGAAGCATCAACAACATTACTCCCGCTTTTTTCATCATTCTCTCCTGTATCATTTAATAAATTTTGGCAGTGACAATAAAAATCTGCTATTCCCCAATCCAACTGACTACCAATAGTACTAGTATAGAAAGAGAATAACAATAACTGTCTTGCGGTAACTATAGAGGACAAAAGAGAAAAGGCCGCGCCCCGGGTGAGGACACAGCCTTTTGGAATTCAAAGCAGGATATTTTTTATACACGCCAATTGGCGGACCCTTTTTTCTCACCATCTCTAGTGATGACCAGACATTCACAATTTTTCTGTGAATTAATGAAACGAACACCTTCCACCGGCCCCATGACAAAGACAGAGGTAGAAAGAGCATCAGCATCCATAACCGTTGGGGCACTCACTGTTACACTGGATGACAGATCAGGCGAATGGCCGGTTTTTCCGTTGACGATATGGTGAAACAGTTTCTCCTTATCATAATACACTTCGTAGTTGCCCGAAGTTGCTACCGCACCGTTGTGCATCTTGATAATATCAGGAAAATGGCCCTTTTTGGCAGGATCCTGAACGGCTATAGTCCATGGTTTTGCATTGGCTCCATTACCTGAGGTTTTTATATCGCCACCGGCATTGATCATGTGATTTGTTATGCCCTTGGCCGTCAGCAGAGCAGACGCCTGATCGACAATATAGCCTTTAGCGATGCCATCCAGAGTGATTCCCATTTTCGGCCCGGCAAACTGAATACCGTTACCCTGAATCTGCAGTTTATCGCTGCCGATTGTATCAAGAAGAGCAAGTATATCTTTCTCACCCGGCTGATGACTCTGGGCAAAACTTTCCTGATAAAGGTCCAGCAGCGGTTTCACGGTAATATCAAAGGCTCCGCCGGTCCGCTGATAATAGTAAAGAGATTTTGAGACAAGCTCTGCCATTTCCGGAGCTAGGTATTCTACTTTACCCTGATCATTGAGCTCGGCAACCGGAGAGCTATTTCCAAATCTGGTCAGCAGCAGGTTAAGACGCTCAATCTCCTCAAGAGTCTCTCCAATGGCCTGCTCTGCCTGGTCCCTACTGTTATGAAGAACGGTGATTGTCACATAGGTACCCATTGTCAGATGGGTTTTGGTAACCTTGTACTCATTTCTACCGAACAAGACAGCCTCTGCTTTTGCCGCAGGAAGGACAACACCGGAGGCAAGCCCCAGACCAAGTAAACCGGAGAGTTTCAGAAAAGAACGTCTTTTTCGATCAAATTCCAAGTTTTTCATAGTGCTACCCAGAAGTAGAAGATATGGGATACCATCGTTGTTATTCATTACTTTCTCACCATAATCACAAAGCTGTCAATGAAAAGATTTTTTTCGGATAAGAAAGCAGAATAGCAGAAGAAATATGTGGCGCCATTCTAATTGATGATGGTTTTTCGTCATTCTTGATGTAAAAGAAACGTATTAAAAGGAGATTTTGCCCTATGTTGCAGCAGCTCAGCAACCGCCCTGTGGCGGCAGTTTTATTCGGTGCTTTTCTGATCAGTTTTTCAGCGATCTGGGTGAAGATTTCCGGTCTTTCACCGACTGCTGCCGCCTTTTACAGAGTCTTTATCGGCGCAATGTGCTTACTGCTTCCCTCTATTCAATCCGGGGACTTCCCCAAGCTCACCCAAAAGCGCTTCAATCTTCTGATGCTCTGTGCGGCTTTTTTTGCACTTGACCTCGTCTTCTGGCATGGGGCCATTCATTTTATCGGGCCCGGTCTTGCAACCATGATCGGCAATTTTCAGGTCTTTGTCATGGCCGCTGTCGCCGTTTTTTACTTCAAAGAACCGCTAAGACTCCGTCTTATTCTTTCTCTGCCAATTGCAGCAGGAGGTTTATACCTTATCGTCGGACCCGATTGGCAACTGCTTGATGCTGGCTACAAAACAGGCCTTATGCTTGGCCTTCTCACGGCCTTCTGCTACAGCGGTTTTTTACTCAGTCTTAGAAAGATACAGGCTGAAACAACTATGTCTTTCTACAATTCGCTGATGCTCATGTCAGCCTTTTGTGCTGGTCTTCTTGCCATCTACATGGTTATCAAAGGAGAGAGTTTTGCCTTTCCTACCCTGCAGGCCTTCATTTCAATGCTTCTCCTGGGCCTTTTCAGTCAGGCCTTAGGCTGGCTGATGATCACCAATGCCATGCCTAAAATCAGTCCCGCCCTTACTGGTCTTGTTCTGCTGCTGCAGCCCTCTCTTTCTTTTATCTGGGATGTCGTCATTTTCCGCCGCCCTACCGATCTGATAAACTGGATTGGGGTTCTCATCACCATTGGAGCAATATATATGGGTATCTCAAAAAATGGCCCATCAGCTAAGAATAATTGATAATTTCATTCAATCTGTTACAGTATCATGACAATTCACTGCTTTCCAAAATATCCTCTTTTATGATAAAAGGAAAGTACGCCACCGTAAGCGGTGACTCTGGGGCTTTAGGTTTATTATGTCAATTTTATGTTGAGAAATACCCATGGCATCAGAACACGCGGGCTCTTCACAGCTCACCTATAACGAACATTTCAAAAAACTCGTCAACGAGATCCACTCAGCGGCCACCCCAAATGCAATTATGGTCGGCCTGCGCAACAAAATTCTCAAAATATATCAGGTAGAAATGGCCACCATATTCCTGGTGGACGCGAAAAATCACAACCTCGTTTCGTGGGTACTGCTGCCTGGAGATTCCATTCGAAAGATTCGTAAAAACATCAATCGCAGTTCGATTATCGGTTATGTAGCTGAAACCAAAAAGATGCTCAATATCTCCGATGTATATGATCAAAACGAACTGCATTCAATTGACCAATCCCTTACTTTTGACTCTTCCTGGGATGCGAAAGGCGGTGCCAGAACCAGACAGGTTCTGGTCTGTCCCATCATTTATCGCGGCAATCTGATGGGAGTCATCCAGCTTATTAACAAGAAGGATCACTCTGTATTTGATGCAACAGATGAAAAACGAACCACCGAACTCTCCGAAACTCTTGCCATAGCGCTATTCAATCATTACAAGAGCGGCAAAAAAATCCCGATGCGTTATGAAGAGCTGGTCAACCGCGAGATCATTTCCGCTCAGGAAATGGAACGGGCCATGGTAATTGCTACTCAGCAGGAGGAAGAGGTCGAGAAAATTTTGATGGAAAATTTTCTTGTCGCAAAACCTGATCTGGGAGAAACACTAGCCTTTGTTTATAAGACCAGGTTTATCGATCTAGCTAAGGACAGAAGAAACGCCTTAGAACTAATCAACAAGATCGATCCGGCCATCCTGCATCAGCATGACATCGTTCCACTCGGCATGAAAGGAACTGATCTGCTCATGGCCGCCAAAAATCCTGCCAATCGGGGCGGCATACTCCAGGTAAAGGCAGCATTCAATGCAGAACGTATCAGCGTTTTGTTTGCTTTCGGTCATGAAATCAAAGCATTGCTCGATGAAGCGGCTCCTCTGAAAGAGTCCTCAGAGGAACAGGAAAGTCCCCATCAGGCTGAAGAAGAACCGGAAGAAGAACAGTACGATGCCAGCATCTATGCCAAACCTGAAGAGGCACCGCTCGATGTAGAAATAGCCTCAACACCGGCAGTTCAACTGGTTAACAAGATTATTGAAGATGCCTTTTATGCCGGAGCATCTGATATTCACATCGAGCCGTACGGAAAACAGCGTGATGCTGAAGTTCGATTCAGGGTTGACGGGGCATGCTCCAATATTCTCAATATTTCAAAAGCCAACGTCAACTCCGTCGTAGCAAGGGTAAAAGTTCTCGCTGATCTCGATATCGCTGAAAGGCGTAAACCGCAGGATGGCAAAATAAAATTCACTACATCCCAGGCAGACAACATCGAACTTCGTGTTGCTACTCTTCCCACTGCGGACGGCAACGAAGATGTGGTTTTGAGGATTCTGGCCGACAGCAAACCTATTCCGCTCAATCTCATCGCACCGGAGAGATTGCTGAAAAGGCTTATTCCGGTCATTCATAAACCTTACGGAATTTTTTTGGTGGTCGGTCCGACAGGCTCCGGTAAAACAACCACCCTTCACTCGATTCTCAACCAGATCAACACTCCGGATAAGAAAATCTGGACAGCTGAAGATCCGGTTGAGATTACCCAGTACAGACTTCGCCAGGTGCAGGTTCGGCCTAATATCGGCTATACATTTGCCACCGCCATGCGTGCTTTTCTTCGTGCTGACCCGGATATCATTATGATCGGTGAGATGCGTGACCAGGAAACCACTAAAATGGGTATCGAGGCATCTCTGACCGGTCACCTCGTTTTCAGTACTCTGCATACCAACTCGGCAGCAGAAACTGTTATCCGCCTGGTTGATATGGGGATGGATCCGTTTAACTTCTCAGATGCACTTCTAGGAGTTCTGGCCCAACGCCTTGTTCGTACCCTCTGTGAAGATTGTAAAGAAGCCTATAATCCATCAAAGGCAGAATATGACAATCTTGTTCACCATTACGGCGTGATGTTTTTCGAACATCTCAACATCCCTTATTCTCCTTCACTCAAACTATACAAAGCAAAAGGGTGTGAAACCTGCAACCATACCGGATACAAAGGTCGGCAGGGGCTCTATGAACTTCTTGTGGCATCCAAACAAGTCAAGGAACTGATCATAAAATCAGCTCCTGCCGAAGATATTAAAGTTGCAGCCATCGAAGAAGGCATGACTGTTCTGCTGCAGGAAGGAATCCATCTCGTCTTTGACGGCAGAACAGATATGAACCAGGTAACAGCTACCTGTATGCTCTAGGCAATACTGCTCTATTTGATCCGTTCCAAAATAACGCATAATACGGTATAACAGGCTTGCACTGATTGGTGCATAGACCTCTATACTTAGGAGAACTAATGAAACACATGCATTACTCAGCCCTTGAGGCCCAGAAATTTGATAACGAGATGGTTAAAGGTGTGACCGGTAGGATTGCCATCGGCAAAAACGATGGTGCACCAAACTTCTGCATGCGCATTTTCACCATCGACCCCGGCGGCTGTACACCAAAGCACAGTCATGAATGGGAGCATGAAATCCTCATCCACCAAGGAGAAGGAAAACTGTTTAAGGATGGCCAGTACGTCGATGTAAAGGCTGGTGATATTATTTTTGTTCCAGGTAACGAAGAGCATCAGTTTAAAAACGAGAGTGGCGCTCCGCTGACTTTTGCCTGCCTGATTCCAAAGGGAGCGCCGGAACTGTAAAAAATCTTATTTGGCGTATTTTTTTCTATTGATTGCTGTTTACTCGTCAGTTTTCATATCAAATTTACTGCTTTAACCTCTATTTTTATGATTTAATGCGCCAACGATTTGAAAAAGTTAAAAAATAATCGAAACTAAGACAAGATGGGGGAGAAAAATGTCTGAACAGATTCGAGAAGAAATGGAAGTTGATGTTCTGTTTGTCGGAGCAGGGATAGCAAATCTATCCGCAGCATATGCCCTGATGCAGCACATCGAGAAGCACAATGCCGAGGCTGAGTCCACAGGGCTTCAGCCTATTGAAGAACCTGTGATTCTGGTAATAGATAAGGGTTCAAAACCGGGCAGCCATATCCTTTCCGGTGCCGTTGTCGACCCGAAGGCCTTTCGCGAGCTGTTTCCTGAACTGGCGGTTGAGGAGTTGCCGTTCACCACAGCTGTGAAAGAAGATTCGGTTCACTACCTTACCGGCAGCGGAGATTTCACCGTTCCGCACAGTTTTCTGCCACAGGAGATGAAATCAAACCATGGCTGTTATCTGGCATCTCTTGCCGAAACAACCCAATGGATGGCAGCAAAATGTGAAGAGGCAGGCATTGAGGTCTATACCGAATTCAGCGGGCAGGAACTGTTATACGATGACGGGAAGGTCATCGGTGTGCGCCTTGGTGATACAGGTCGGGACCATGGCGGCAATGAAGGAGAATCCTTCACACCGGGTATGGATGTTTTTGCCAAAGTGACCGTCCTAGGTGAAGGAACCTGCGGTCATCTGAGCCAAAAGCTTATTGAACAGCATCAGCTCGGTTCTGCCACTAACCCGCAGGTTTGGGCACTCGGCATCAAAGAGATCGTCAGGATCCCCGAAGGACGTGTAGAACCCGGCCAGGTCGTTCACACCTTCGGTTATCCGCTGGCTGCTGACAACTACGGCGGCTCATTCATCTACGCCTATGATAAAGATCTTGTCGGTATCGGCCTGGTTATCGGCCTTGATTACACCGATCCGTATCTCAATGTTCATGAGGCCTTTCTCAAGTTCAAGAGTCATCCGATTGTAGCCAATATCATACAAGACGGCGAAGTAGTTGAATATGGCGCAAAAACACTGCCTGAAGGTGGTTATTTTGCCATTCCGAGACTCTCTGTCGATGGTGCGATGCTTGTCGGTGACAGCGCCGGTATGTTGAACGCTATGCGCCTTAAGGGCATTCATCTGGCAATGAAATCAGGCATGCTCGCAGCTGAAAAAATTATCGCCGCAATGGTAAAAGATTCTTTCACCGCAGCAGATCTTGACTATCGCCAGGAGCTTGACGGTTCATGGGCAGGAGAGGAACTGTATGCAACCAGAAACTATCGTCAGGGTTTCCACGGGGGCCTCATACCCGGTATGATCAACACCGGTCTCTATATGGTTTCAGGCGGGAAAATACCTGGTGGACAGAAGTCGATAGAAGCGGATTACACCCGCATGAAAAAAGCCAGCTCGGCAAAACCTGCTGAAAAGATCAAGACCGACAAAAAACTCTATCTCGATGTCATGAGTGACGTGTACCTGAGCGGAACCCTGCACCGGGAAGACGAGCCAAGCCATATCTCTTTCAAAAATCAGGAGAAGATTTTTGAAGACAACAAATTATATGATTCGCCGTCAACCAGATTTTGTCCGGCCGATGTCTATGAGAAGAAGACCGATGATGATGGGAAGTTCGACGGTATCCAGATCAACTTTTCAAACTGCCTGCATTGCAAGACCTGTGTAATCAAAGATCCGCTGCAGAATATCACCTGGGTGCCGCCGGAAGGTGGAGAAGGCCCTAAGTACAAAAAAATGTAGTGATTATGACGGTTGAGGTCTTCCTCAACCGTCATTTTTTTTTAGCGATTCTGCAATACCCATCTACCGCTTTCATCACGACAGGCTGTGGTATAAGTAGTCTGGGGCTGTCCATCAATCACCGCCTGAATCTCTGCTTTTCTGCAAGGCTGTGTGGAATTGGCCGGTGTATAAGCAGGCTGCGGGATCACCTGATAGCTGTTTCCGGTATCCGGGTTGTTCCAGGTGTTGGCCTGGCCGGAACGCCCTGTTTCATAGACATTATTGAGACGCTGACGGTCATATTTGTCCATCTCGTTTCCGACTATATAACCAAGCATAGTACCAACCGCGACACCGATCAACGTTGCCTCGGTATTTCGTCCAATGGCCTGGCCGACAAGCGCTCCACCTGCAGCACCAAGAACTGCCCCGGTTTGTCCTTTAGTCCCCTCCTGTGTACAGCTTGCAGTAACAAAGGACAGACATAAAAGTAACACGACAACAATGTTCTTCATTTTTCAACTCTCTTTTCTTCTGAATTAAACTGCCATCAAAGCAAATTCCCCAGCAGCACTTTCATTATTGTACTTTAATTTTTTACAGTAAGAAATCAAGAGACTCACACAAAAGGATGAAAGAGTCTGCAAAATCGCTGATAATGCCTTACATGCTCTTTGCTGCGATTTGACAGTAAATCGAAAAATTACCTGATATGTCCCAGATATATTACACTCGCTCTAGATAAAACAATCTTACAAAAGTTCTCATATATCACGGATAGATACGTTTTACAGACACATCTCAAAATACTGCTGAAATTGCTTCATACCCTTTTCTGTTACCGGTGATCAAAATACTTTTCATTTTCCACCATAACAATGTCAATTGACATTACCTCTATTGTCCGCTAAAATCACCTTAATGTTAATTTACATTAGGAGAGAATTATGGATCTCACAGAAAAACAGCAATATTTCTTGGATTATCTGAAAAAAAAGATTCACCAGTACGGCAAAGCCCCCAGCCTGCGTCAGGCTGCCAGTGAATTTGGCATCAGCCATACCGCTGTCTCACAACTGCTGAACCAGCTGGAACGCAAAGGCGTCATTGCCAGAGACGGCCATTACAGCCGGACCATCCGCCTCTGTGCCGACGACCATTATTCAAACCAGCACAGCAGCAGAGAAATCCCGGTCATCGGCCAGATTGCCGCCGGTCTTCCGCTATATGCCCAGCAGGAGTGGGACGGCACTGTTACCGTCGACAGCCGCATGTTTCGGGGAGAAAACCTTTTCTGCCTCAAAATCAAAGGACAGTCAATGCGGAACGCCGGCATTCTTGATGGCGATTACGTCATTTGTGAGCCGAGACAATATGCAGCAGACGGTGAAATCGTCGTCGCTCTGGTTCACGATGAAGAGGCTACCGTCAAACGTTTTCAACTGCATAAAGACCACATCACCCTCATGCCGGAAAATGATGATTTTTCCCCCATGGAATATCAGTTCAACGAGGTCATGGTGCAGGGCAAAGTTGTCGGTGTAATCCGCAACAGGATCGACCTCTAAGATGCAGCCCCATAATCAACCGGCAATACCGGCTATACAATACAATAACTGCTCGGTAATGATCGGCACCAGCGGCTACTCCTATACCGAATGGATTGATGCCGGATTTTACCCGCCGGCCACCAGAAGCTCTGAGATGCTCTGCCAGTATGCCCGTCAGTTCCAGGTAGTCGAACTCAACTACACCTGGTATCAGATGGCAAGAGCAGATGCTGTCAGCCGCATGGTCGCCAAGGCACCTGCTCACTTCAGGTTTTCGGCCAAGCTTACCAGAACACTCACCCACGAACGCGATGAAAACTGGCAGGAACAGCTCACCCTGTTCAAGCGGGGAATCGAACCGCTTCTTCCCCAGCTGCTTGCGGTGCTGGTCCAGCTGCCACCCGATTTTGAAAGAGATACGGCCAACCGCCGCTACCTAGGAAACCTGCTTGACGGGCTCGAAGAGCTACCGCTGGCAGTTGAGTTCCGTCACGATTCCTGGGCTGCAGACTCAGTTTTTTCAGAACTTGAACGGCGAAACATCAGTCTGGTCTGTGTCGATGAGCCCAAACTTCCTGGCCTGTTTCCGGTCATTGATGTGATAACCAATCCAAACTTGTTTTATGTCCGCTTCCACGGCAGAAACGCAGCCGGTTGGCGTTCCGCCAATATCCAGAAAAAATTCGACTATTCTTATACATCTCGTGAACTTGAGCAGTGGTATAGCACCCATCTGCAAAAAATGACAGCCAACGCTTCCGCCGGTGTCATTTTCTTTAACAACCATGTTCGTGCCCAGGCTCCGCACAACGCACGCCAGCTTGCCGCGTTACTCGCCAGGTAATCACCGGGTATAAAAATGGATTTCAGAGATCGATCCATCGTCCATTTCAATGTCGCCGATTTCTCCGTTGCCGTCGAACGGATCATCGACCCGTCCCTTGCGACTAAAGCGGTGATAATCGGCCACACCGGAGCAAGCCGGTCAGTGGTTTATGATATGAGTGATGAAGCATACCGTGATGGGGTTTATAAGGGGATGCCCCTGCGCCAGGCTATCCGGTTATGCCGCAAAGCAACACTTTTATCGCCGCGTTTTTCAGTCTATCAGAAAGCAATGCTCTCTTTGCTCAAGCAGGTCTATTCATACACCCCTTTAATTGAGCACGGTTCTGAAGATGGGCATATTTATCTCGATATTACAGGAACTCACCGTCTGTTCGGACCGCCCATTGATGTCGGCTGGCGTATACAGAAGGATGTTCGAAGAAATCTGCAACTTCGCCCGATCTGGACTCTTGCAACCAGCAAGATGGTTGCCAAGGTCGCCTCACGGGTAGTTAAACCAGTCGGTGAATACATCGTTTCAGCCGGCGAGGAAGCAGAGTTTCTCGCTCCCCTTCCGCTCTCTCTCCTGCCGGGACTGGCGACTTCTGAGCAGATTGTCTGCGAGGAGTTCAACCTTACGCAAATCGGTCAGCTCGCCGCTTTAACCCATGAACAACTGCGGATCCCTTTCGGCAAACGGGCAAACCTGCTCCATGACATGGCCCATGGAATCGACACCAGCAGGGTCATAGCTTCAAGAAATCAGAAAAAAAATATTTCTTTTGATCACCTGTTCATCAATGACACCAACGATAAAAAAGAAGTTCACTCCGCCGTTGCCCTTCTCACGGCACAGGCAGGTAAATATTTACGTGAATCAAAGCTCACGGCAAGACGAATCGGCATAAACCTGGTCTACAGCGACGGCGGGAAAACCACTCGCCAGGCAACAAGAAAACAGCCCGCAGACAGCGACTTTATCCTTACAGAACTTGCAATGCTTGCCCTTTCCCGCTGCTGGACAAGAAGGACGAGGCTGCGAAGCTGTACGCTGATCTGCGACCTGTTTCAACCCGCATCAAGACAGCTGACCTTATTTTCTCTGCAGACCAGCCTGGAGAAAAAGAACCAAAGCATACAACTGGCCATGGATGCAATCCGCAAAAAGCATGGTTTAGCTGCCGTGGCAACAGGTCTCCAGTATCCCGGCACAAAACGCGCCGCCTAGAATCTGATGTTTGCTCTACGGGTCCGTTCACATTTTTCCCTGTATTGCGGAACGGCTTCACCAAAGAAGCTCTGTCTTCGAGCAAAGGAACTCGGCTATCAAGGTATTGCTTTAACCGACAAAGACAACCTCTACGGTCTGCCGGATTTCTTAAAAGAAAGCAAGGCAGCAGGGCTTACCCCGATCATTGGCGCAGAAATCAGTCAGCATACCGGTAACCACGCTGTTACCTGTCTGGCAAGCTCACAGGAAGGTTTTGCTAATCTATGCAGAATCATCACCAGAAGGCATGCCGAGAAACACTTCACCATTGAATCCATCCCACATGATCTTTCAGGAGGTTTGATCTTTCTCTGCTCAGAGCTTCACCATTTACACCATTTCTACCAGCAGAATTTTTTTGTAATCGCAGACCTTGGCCCACGACCAGGCAGAGAATCTGTAAAACTAAAAAAATTTGCCGACAGCCATAAGATTACATCGATCTGTACCGCAGACAGCAGCCTGCTCACCCCTGAAGATCAGGGGCTCCATCATCTGCTCAATGTCATAGGTAAAAATGCAACCTTATCCTCGCTGCAAATCCCGGTCGCCAGCCCATTGTTTGGCCCTTCTCAATATAAAGAAAATTTCGCGATCTGGCCGGAGGTAATTGATAATACAGTAATATTTTGTGAAACAATTACCTATCACGGTCCTTCGTGCAGTCTGGTCATGCCGCCATGGAATGAGCAGGGCAATGTTGATCTGGTGCTTCGTGAACAGGCCTATGACGGAGCCGTACGTCGTTACGGTGATGATTTAAGTGAAGCGGTGGTTGAGCGGCTGGAATATGAACTTAAAATCATTAAAGAGATGCATTTTTCTTCATATTTTCTGGTGGTGCGTAACATTGTTCACGGCGAAGGTAAAGTCGACACCAGCAAGAAAAGACGTGTCTGCGGACGCGGCTCAGGGGCAGCATCGCTGGTCGCCTATTGTCTTGAAATAACAAACATCTGTCCGATAAAAAGCAATCTCTATTTTGAACGTTTTCTGAATCCTGGCCGTAACGATCCACCAGATATTGATATCGATTTTGCCTGGGACGAACGCGATGAAGTACTCGAAGAGATTTTCACCGATTATGGCTCTCATGCGGCAATGGTCTGCAACCATGTCTACTTCAAGCCGCGGATGGCAATCAGGGAAACCGCAAAGGCTTATGGTCTGCCGGGCTATGAGATATCACGACTGACTAAACGGTTGGGGTATCACCATAACCCGGAGAGCCATACGCTTCTTGAAACAATAAAATGCACTTCCAGCTTAAAAGATCAGGATCTTGCTGAGCCCTGGCCCGAGATACTTGCCCTGGCAGAACAGCTGATCGGCTGCCCACGGTATCTCTCCGTTCATCCGGGCGGTGTGGTTATAACGCCAGGCTCCATCGACAGTTACGCCCCGCTTGAAAGGGCACCAAAAGGGGTGTCGATTATCCAGTGGGAAAAAGACGGCGCAGAGGATATGGGGCTGGTGAAGATTGATATTCTCGGCAACCGCAGTCTCGGTGTCATCCGGGATTGTATCGCCAATGTCCGGGCCAACGGGATCACTTTCGACGAACAGCTCTGGGAACCGGAAGAGGACCCTGCCACCTGTGAAAATGTAGCTCGCGGTAAAACCATGGGTTGTTTTTACATTGAGAGTCCGGCCATGCGGCTACTCCAGAAAAAAGCCGGAACAGGAGATTTTGAACAGCTTGTCCTGCAGTCTTCCATCATCCGTCCTGCTGCTAATGATTTTGTCCGGGAATATGTCAGAAGACTGCATGGCGGCAAATGGCAGCATCTCCATGAAAAACTCACCGATGTGCTGGACGAGACTTTCGGACTGATGGTCTACCAGGAAGACGTTTCAAAGGTTGCGGTCTCCTTGGCTGGCTTCAGTCATGCTCGAGCAGACGGTTTACGCAAAGTGCTGTCCAAAAAAGATCGAGAGGTACGCTTAAAAGATTACAGACAGGAATTTTATGACGGCTGCAGGAAAAATGAGATCACTGACGAAATCATCGACCAGCTCTGGCAGATGATGATGAGCTTTGACGGCTATTCATTCTGCAAACCCCATTCGGCTTCGTACGCCAGAGTATCGTTTCAGGCAGCCTATTGCAAAACCCATTTTCCGGCGGAATTTATGGCTGCTGTGATTTCAAATCAGGGCGGCTTTTACTCCACCTTTGCCTATGTTTCCGAAGCCAGACGAATAGGCATAGAAGTACTTCAGCCGGATATCAACCAGAGTCTCCTCAGGTGGAAAGGCAAAGGTAAGCAAATCCGTCCTGGTTTTCTCTCCGTCCGTTCACTTTCTCTTCGCTGTATCAAGAGACTGTTATCAGAAAGAAACAGACAAGCTTTCAATTCTTTCTACGATTTTCTCTACCGGGTTCGTCCGGCAGAAGATGAGGCTAAAGCCCTTATCCACGCAGGGGCTGCAGATTCTTTTCCTCAAAATTCCAGCCGCACAACACTACTCTGGCAACTGGCCCTGTTTAAGGAAGAACAGAATACTAAAAAGGAGGTCTCTCTTTTTACGCCAAAACCAATTGCTGCACCGTCCCTGCCTGACCAGCCGCTCTCACTGCGCTACCGGTTTGAATATAAAACGCTCGGTTTTCTCTGCGGTCTTCACCCTATCACTTTCTTTGCCAGCCAGACTGCATCAATGGTAAAGGGTATTGATCTGCAGCAACATATTCATCACAGGATCACCTTTGCCGGCTGGCTGCTGACCGGCAAGATTGTCTCGACTAAAACCGGTGACGCCATGGAATTTCTTACCTTTGAAGATGAAACGGCAACGGTCGAGGCAACATTTTTCCCAAAGGTATATCATCGTTATTCGCATCAGCTGAGCAGCGGGAAACCCTACATACTTGAAGGTATTGTTGAAGAAGATTTCGGCGCACTTACCCTGACGGTTGACAGGGTGTTTCCGCTTAGGCCTGCCGCCGGTCAGGGAATAAAATGAAGCTCAACCCGGCGATTCATCGCCTGAAGACCGGAGGAGTTATTGCTTTCAAAAAAGTTGGCAGCGCCATATCCGTTTGCCCGGATTCGATCGGGTGCAATGCCGCGATCGACAAGATACCACCGCACCTGTTCTGCCCATAGGCTCGATAAGGCAATATTATCATCATTACTGCCAACAGCATCAGTATAACCTTGAACATGAAGAGAAATGCGCTGGTTCTGTTTCATTGTTTCAGCCACGTTTTTCAGCGCCTGGTGCATTCGTTTCGGTACAGTTCTCTCAGTCCGGTTAAAATAAAGATAGATCGTCTCTGAGGACCCTTTTAAATACGAAAGCCCTTCTGCTACCTGCGTTTTTCCGGAAGATTTCTGAGACTGTTGTGACCCGGCTGAATTCTGATGATCGCTATAACTTTTTTCAACCCGTATGGCATGAAGCGTTACAATCTGTTCTTCTTGATCAGCAAGATCTTCTGATCCGACAAAGTTGATAGAAGCATACTTTTTCATCGTCTTCAGCTCAGCAACGATTGCCTTGTGGATCTCTTCCGACTGTTCTAAACTTGCATATCCTACAACTCCTGTTCGAACACCCACTTCCGAACGCAGCTTGCCGAGCCGGTTTATCGTTATTGTGACAGACGTTGTATCTTCTTTATTGCCCTCCATGCTTGCGTTCAGACCAGTGCCCTGTTCTTCAATGAGCTCAATATTAAGCTTTTCAAAGACCTGATGGCCTGCATCGACAAGATCATCATAATCGGCCTGATATTCCCTGACCAGATTTCCAGAGACGTAGGTGTAGGCACCAGCCCCTGCTCCGGCAACAAAGAGAGCTGCGCAACCGCTGATAGAAAAAGAAAACAACAGAAGCAAAACCGATATGATGGTCTGATTTGCTCTGAATCTTCTGGAATTAATGGTTGTTTTCATTTTCATTGGTTCTTTAACTTTTTTATTGGGATCCTTCGGAATCACCGTTTAAAGGTATACGTTCAATAGAGTTGCACTCCCGGTAAGTGACAGCAGCTTTACAGCCATTACAGACAAATTCTCTTGTGTACCATTGTCCAACATTGCGCGTGCCGCACAGTGGGCAGGTTGCCACAAGCTTTTCCTGCATTCTCTGTTCAACAAAAATCCACTGCCCCGCATTAAATCCCTCTGCACGGAGGGCAAAAAGCTCCTTTTCCCCTGATTCGGTGAGATAAAGAAGATTGTCCCGTTCCACAACGTAGCCATGCAGCATCGTTTCATTCAGATATTTCCGGCTGATAATTTCCCAGTCCGGAATATTTACCGGCAGCTGCCCCAGCTCATCGACAGCAAGATGCTGTTCTCCCTCATCAACCAGGTGAAGAAGCAGGCCAATACGATACCTTGCAGCACTTTGGGGCTTATAGGTTTGCAGCAATCTTGACACCGAATGAACCAGTTTCCCGCTTATCTGTTCGTCCAAAATAGACTGATCCATACTCTGCCAGTCAATGATGGTGGTCATTTCCATACTCATGGAGTTTTTCTTTGAAAAGACCTTTTTTACAAACAGAAAATAAACAAACAGAAGCAGGACAAAAAGGGTCAGCACCAGAGAAACAACTAAAGGAGCAAAGCGGAGAACAACCTCGTAAACCTGGTTCTTGTCGATTTTGTAGAGAAAAGCTGGCCAGGACTCTTTGATCTCGCCAGCAGAATTTTCAGTAAGTTCGGAGACTACCGGAGTTGGTACCGGGTCTGTGATCTTCTGCTCTTTATCAGTTTCATAATCCCCCTGTATATAAATTCTCGTCAGCGAAAAGATAGTAGCAAAGTTCTCACCTGAAAAAACAGGGTCTTCCAACAGCTGATCATAAAAAGGATACACTATCCCGGCCAGCTGTTCTCTCTCCTGCACCTTCATAGAGTCAAGCAGATGCTTGACGCCGTATTCACTCCAGTTTTTTCCTCGATCAAGAGGAATCTGAAACAAAAGCGGCTTTAAACCGGCGGCCGACCGGCCAGCCGCGGTTATCCTGGGCATGGAAAATGTGGCTATAAGAAATTCATTAAGAGAAGGTCTCATGACAACCATATCGAGATAGGATGCAAGCAAACGACCATCACAGCCTGATTGCAGTCTCTCTTTTGCATCCTGCAGGGATCTGGCAGGAAGAGTTGCAGACAATAACAGATCCGGCCTGCTAGCCTTTACTGTTTCTCTGGCCGCTGAAACCAGTTGCTCGATCTGCACGGTCCGCCAGGCAGTCCATGCAGCAAGGTGTTCGGTCAGCAGCTGTTCTGCAGTGTTTCCTCGCTGAACCGTAATATTATTGACCTTTTCAAACTGTTTTACAGCTGCCTGACTATAGTCGTAGTTTAAACCCGGATAGAGTAGATCGGTAAGATGAATACCTGCAACATTATACTTTTTTACCAGTGTCTTGAGGTTCTTTATTAACAGCGTTTTTGTCTTTTCAGACGATGGAGAAAGCCATAAATCTGAGACAAGGCCATGCTGATCAACCATGGCAGCCTGTTTATTCTTTACAACCGCCTGATGATTGCGCAGGGCAGAGATACTGAGATGCGTCTTTATCCCTGCAGCGGCAAGGCTTTTAAGCAGCAATTCAAATCGTGAACAAACCTCAGGCTCAGCCATCGGCTCACCGCCCGAGGCAAAATAGTGATTACCGTCTCGATCCATAACCGGTACAAAGACATCGGTCACCCCAAACTCAAGAAGATTGCGAATCATCTCCTTCATGTCGATAGTGATGAGACCGGGATCAACCTGAATCCCCACGCTACGTTCCTGCTGCTGTCCGCCGCGGGAAAAGAACTGATCAAGACTCAGGCATGCGCCTCCCTGCTGCTTCACATATTTGGCAAAATCCTGCAGCACAGCAGCGTGCTGTACAATAATGGTCGGGTGCAGAAGCATGACAAAAGGTCGCCCGCTCTCTTTGCGATAAAGATAATTTTCTTTCAAGAGATCAAGAGCCATCTGATCATCAAGACCATAGGTGACAAAAAGATCAAAATCGGAAAACAGAATACGATCGGTGGAGTTGGTGGAAATTGGAAATTCGCCCAGAACACTCTGAGAAACCGCCTGTTCAGATTCTGAGGCATCAAACCGGAAACCGACCTCACCTGCCAGGGAGAAAAGATCTCGATCCACCTGATCTGAAGGGACACGCAACCACACAGGGCACATTCCGGTAATCTTCTCAAGAGCGCTCTGTGAAGCTGTAAGATCACCTTTGGCTGCAGATAGACCTTGTGTTTTCAGTAATGAATAAGCCTTTGAAAAAACACCTATGGTTCCCTGATCGGAGAGTTTTTTAACCGTCTCCGGAAACTTCCCGGCAAACTCTCCTGTGAGAAAAAAAGAAGAAAATTCCTGGAAATTCAATTGAGTCAATGCGTCATTATCTTCCTGGAGTTCAACATCAAAAAGGAGCAGAAGCGGGGACGCAGCTGTTTCCGCCGCCGCTCTTGACTGCGGAAAAACCGCAAGCAGCAGGGAAAACAGCAATATAGATAAATAGCTCAAAAGCCGTGTCATGGAGATCTTTGCGGACCAGGGTTTATCTACAGTGGGCACTATATCTTTGCCGACCGGAATCAGATTATATTTCACTGTATTATAACAGAAAAATATACCCTTGGCTTCCCGAGATTAAACAAAAAAAAGATTAACCCTGATTCAACATTTCCGCGATTGATCAGACCACACAAGTCAAGCCAGGTGCTCCATCAGTCACTTCTCCTATGCAGACGGCATCTGCAACGCCTGCCGCATGCATTGCCTTGATGGCCGCATCGACTTGCTTCATAGGTAGAGCGAGCAGAAGGCCTCCGGAAGTCTGCGGATCATAAAGCAATTCTTCCGAATGCCTGTCCAGGCTTCCTTCAAGAATAAAATCAAACTGGCTCACCATCTTGCGGTTATCCTTATTGCTGCCGGTGGTCTGACCGATCTTGTACATATCAAGAGCATCTGGATAATAGGGCAGATCTTTCTGGCGAATAATTAACCGGACCCCGCTGCCGACAGCCATCTCCAGCCCATGACCGAGAATGCCGAAACCGGTAATATCAGTACAGGAATGCAGTTCAAACTGCAAGGCGGCGTTCATCGCCGGACCATTCAGTGATGCAAGGATCGGAAGAGTGTACTGTTCAAGTTCCCTGAACGGATATTTATTGGCCCGGACTGCATTGAACAGCACCCCGGAACCCATTGGTTTTGTAAGGATCAGCCCATCACCTGGTCTTGCTCCGGCATTGGTTATGATTTTATCCGGATGCACCACTCCGCTGACACAGAGACCGTATTTCGGTTCATTATCATCAACGGTGTGACCGCCTGCAAGACAAGCTCCTGACTCAATCACCTTGTCGTTGCCGCCGCGCAGGATTTCACGCAACACCCCCATATCAAGATGGTTGGAGGGGAACATCACCACATTCAATGCCGTCAACGGTTTACCACCCATGGAATAGACATCTGAAATGGAGTTAGCGGCGGAGATCTGACCGAACCAGTATGGATCATCAACTGGCGGGGTAATAAAGTCGACGGTATTGATCATTGCAAGTTCATCGGAGAGACGATAGACCGAGGCATCATCCGAGGTTTCTACCCCTACCAGCAGATTTGGATCATCACTTCTGGTAAGGCCTTTTAGCGCGTCCGACAGATCCGTCGGACCGATTTTAGCAGCTCAGCCGCATGTTCTGGCAAGTTTGGTAAGTGTTTTTTTTCTAAAGAAACTCATATTATTTTCGCAACTCCGTAGAGATTATCTGGATCAGTTTCGTACTTGACTCAGATAATAAGACCATTTGTCAATATAGCCACCAAAGAGATGGTCTCATCCCGCCCTAAAGGATATTACTTGCCAGTTCGGCAAGCTCAGAGCGTTCTCCTTTTTTAAGGTCGATATGGGCATAGAGTTCCTGTCCCTGCATCTTATCAATCAAGGTGGAAAGCCCGTTGGAGTTGAGGCCAAGATAGGGATGATCTATCTGGTTGACATCGCCGGTAAAAATAATCTTCGTTCCTTCTCCGGCCCTGGTGATAATGGTCTTTACTTCATGGGGAGTAAGATTCTGCGCCTCGTCGACGATCATATACATCTTGACCAGGCTGCGGCCGCGAATATAGGCAAGCGGTTCAATAATCAGTTTTTCGTCTTCAACCATACGCTGCAAGGCTCTGTACATCTCACTTTTCTCTGAAAACTGATTACGGATAACGCCAAGATTATCATACAAAGGCTGCATATAGGGTTTGATTTTCGACTGGATATCACCGGGCAGGAAACCGATATCCTTATTGGAAAGCGGTACAACAGGCCGGGTAAGAACAATCTGACGATAGTCTTTTCGTTTTTCCAGAGCCGCAGCAAGTGCCAGCAGGGTTTTTCCCGTCCCGGCTTTTCCTGAAATTGTAACCAGCTTGATATCATTGTTGATGAGAGCTTCAACGGCAAAAGACTGTTCTGCATTTCTCGGCACAATCCCGTATACGGCTTCTTTTTTCACCCGGCGAATCACTCTGCCATTGTCCAGACTGTCACAGACGCAAGTGGCCAGAGCCGATTTATTGCCGTTTTTCAATACCAGAAATTCGTTGGGGTTGAGCTCGGCAATACCGGTATAGTCATCAGCTTTCAGTTCGCCGTCTGTTACATAAAGCTTTTCAATCAGTTCCGAGGAAAAATTTTCGACATAACGGTAGCCGGAATACAGCTCGGACGGATTCTTTACATGATCTGTGGTGTAGTCTTCTGCCATCAATCCGATCGATCTGGCCTTCATACGCAGATTAACATCTTTGCTGACCAGAATCACCGCATGACCCTTCTTCTCCTCTTTAACATGATAGGCAATGTTAAGAATACGATGATCTTCCTTTTCCACATTGGGGAAGGTTGAGCCAAGATCCTTGTGCATGTCTCTTTCAAGACGTACACCAATCCGGCCCTTATCCGGCCCGAGCGGAACTCCGCCGTTAAACAGCTTTTCATGACTCAGCTTATCGAGCTCACGGACAAATTCACGGGCGTGAAAATTTATTACCTGACTGCCTTTTTTGAAGTGATCGAGTTCTTCGAGAACTGTGATGGGGATGATAATGTCGTGTTCGTTGAAATTGTAAATGCAGGAACTATCGTGAAGAATAACGTTGGTATCAAGGATAAAAACCTTTTTTTTCATGTACAGATTTCCTGAAAGTTAAATTAATAAATTCAGCCTTACCGTCAGTTTAGTACCTTAGAAATTTATTTCTTGTTTAAAAAAATTTCGTGAAGGTACTTATACTCGAAGAGTATCATGAAGAAATACGGCTCTGTCGCTTTAGTATTGTCTCCTCTATGTAGCGTTTACGTTTTTTGGGTTTCAGTTTCTCTATATCTACTATAACTAACCCGTCTATACAATTATTGAAATCCGGATCGACATTAAAATCAAGAAAACTTACACCGCCTCGCTCACAAAGATCGGCATACTGCTTGTAGAGGGGCGGTACTGCAGTACCTAGATTCTGCAGCAGATTTTTTAGACGCTTGAAATCTTCACTATAATTATCCCCAGTAAATTCCTGGGCAAACCGGTGGGGAGGGTTGGAGAAAACAAAGGGATGAATAGAAGATGCACTATGGGAATTGTCTGAGAAATAGAGCTTGTAAAAATAGATCAGCAGCTCTTTTGCCAATTGCGGCATGGCATTGCTGATGCTCACCGGCCCGAAGAGATAGCGGTATTGCGGATTTTTGGTGAGATAGGCGCCGATGCCGTACCAGAGATAATCAAGGCTTCTTTTGCCCCAGTAACGCTGCTGGACAAAACTTCTGCCAAGCTCAAGCCCCTGCTGTAAAAATGCGCATTTTGTCTCATCAAGCTCAAACAGGCTGCCGCTGTAAAGCCCGGAGACACCTTTTTCTTTCACAACTTTGGCTGAATCAACAAAACGGTATGCCCCGGCAATCTCGAGATCATCCTCATCCCACAGTACCAGATGTTTATAGTAGGAATCAAAATGATCAACATCTCTTCTTCTGCCGCTTCCTTCGCCGACCGCACGAAAGGCCAGCTCTCTGAGGCGTCCTATCTCACGAAAGACAGGAGAAGATTCAACCTGATCAATGAGATAAATCGTTTTACCGTCCGGTGTCTTACCAAGCGAATCAAGATCTTTGAACTGCCTTTTAAGATCTGTTTTTCTCTCCGGTCGTGCAATCGCCGCAATTGTCTCGAATAGTGGCTTTTTCCCTGCCCCGACCCGATACAGATGTTTTTTCAGCAGCTTTATTTTTTCTTTACGATGGATCTTAACACCGGCATACACCTCGTATGGAATGATCCCGCCGATGGTTATTTTGATCTGTTTGCTCCGCTGCTTGAACATCTCTCCAACTAACATGAATGTTGAGAGAGGTTTGACAAAAGTAGAGGTAAGATAAAACGGAGCAGAGTTTCTCCCGCCGATATGTATCGGCAGAATCGGAGCCTTGGCACGTTCTGCGATTTTGAGAAAGCCCTGCTGCCAGACACCATCCTTGATACCGCCAGGCTTTATCCTGGATACTTCACCCGCCGGAAAGATGATCACTGCCTGCTCCTGCTCCAGGGCATAGTGAAGGTTACGCACATTTTCTCTGGTATTGCGCCCGCCCATATTGTTTACAGGCAGAAAGAACCGCTGCAATGGCTTGACCGTCATGAGCAGGTCATTGGCCACAATCTTGACATCGGAGCGAACCGAATGAACAAGTTTTATAAGCGACATGCCGTCCAGTGATCCGATCGGATGGTTGGCAACAATCACCACCCTGCCGTAACTTGGAATATTTTCCCGCTGCCTGTCTGAGACGGTATAGCTGAAATGGAAATACTCCATAACCTGTTCGATAAACTCGATACCCTGCAGATGCGGATAGGCCTCTGCAAATTCAATGAAAGCACGTTCATGGAAAACCCGCTGCAAAACAGGCTTTATCAGCGGATTGAACAACCTGTTCTGAGTTAATGAGGGATAATGGTCGGAAACAACCTGATCTACTGTGAACATAATTGCTGGAAATGTTGAATTTAATCATCCCGAGACAACCTTTTGCAACACCATGGAGCCAGCTTATAAATGTGCAGGAATTACTCGGCCAAACATCGAATCAGCAAATTATGGCACACCCTGATTAGTATACCGATAGGTTAAGAATAAGGATCGGTTATGATGATCTTGCAGACCAATTTCGACACAGCACCTGCTTAAGGACCATGCAATAGCCCTATGGTAAACATACAGGAAATCAAATAAAAACAGGAACTGCTAAGTGGCGTTGAGCTCTCTGTACCCTTTCGCATATTTCCTGGGCCTCAATGCACAGAGTAGCCGTTGGGTTCGCCATTAGCCGTTTCAAACCGATTTCCTCTCCGGTATGGTCGCAATAGCCATATTCTCCATCGGCTATTTTGCCAAGCGCGGCATCAATCTCTGCCACGGCATCGCCATGACGAAGACTTGCATGAAAATCGAGGTAGATATCCGCGTGAGCTGCACCAATGTCAACTGGATCGGCAGCTTTGTACATCGTGTTTTTCAGGTCGTCACGGAATGATTTAAGCCCGCTGACCAACTCTTCTCTTCTGCTGAGCAAAAGACTTTTAAAGTAATGAAGCTGTCTGGTATTCATGTATTCCTCGTTTTCTTTCGGAATATATCCGTTAATCTCTCGCTGAATATTCACAATGAATCTCCTCTGTGGATTTTACCTGTTCAACTGCATTGGCAATACAACGGGATTGTCTCCCATACATGTTAGGATCAAGTTATTTACTGATCAGTTTTCTTTTACACGCCAAAGCAAAACCTTAAGTGGAGAAAACTGAAAAAAATTCTTTCAGCAGCCGACACCGCTCCTCATCGTTTTTTTATCATTCCTTAATATCCTTTAAACAGAACCAAGATACTATTACGCTGAAACAACTCGTGTACCTGACAAACTATTGTCTGCCAGGCGCCATAACTATAGAGAGGATCAACAGCTTGATTATGTCAAAATTATCTCCGGTTCTGGGTCTTGTTCGCGGCCGAACCCCGGGCCAACTTATTATCCAAATTACCGACAGATGTAACGCAACATGTCCCCAGTGTTCGATGCGGGTGAGCAACAATTTCTCCAGATCGAGCCTGAGCTTCAAAAAGTGCCGTGATATCATCGACCGGGCAGCCAAAAACGGTGTACAAGCCCTTTCCATCACCGGAGGCGAACCGCTGCTCTACCTCGATGATGTATGCGAACTTATGGCCTATGCCCGATCGGCCGGCATCCAATACACCCGAACCGGAACCAACGGATACTTTCTCAGAAATCCGGATAAACCAGGATTTATCGATCATGTTAAACGCAGTGTTGAAAAGCTGGCAAACGCAGGAATCAGAAATTTCTGGATCAGCATAGATTCAGCCGTTCCTTCTGTACATGAATCAATGCGTGGTTTTGACGGTGTTATCAAAGGAATTGAGAAAGCGCTTCCGATCTTTCATCAGGCAGGGCTTTATCCCACAGCCAATATGGGAATCAACCGTAATCTTGGAGGCCTCAATAACAATATTTTTACCAGCACACACGTCCCCGCCACTCCAGGGGAGGAGCAGGACTATGTTGCCTGTGTCGAAGAGGGTTTGCGGTCGTTCTTTTCGCTGGTTGCAAATCTTGGTTTCACCATAGTCAATTTCTGCTACCCGATGTCTGTCGATACCGACGAGAAAGGGCTTGAAGCTGTCTATCCGGCAAGCTCTGTAGAAAGTGTAATCAGATTCAGTAAAAAAGAGAAAAGTCTGCTGTTTAAGGCCTTGCTTAATACTGTGCCCCAATATCGCAGTGCATTAAGAATTTTTTCACCGCTGAGTTCACTTTACACCCTGCTGCAGGTTTATAACGGGAAGGAAATGGCGCCGTTTCCCTGTCGCGGAGGAATAAACTATTTTTTCATCAACGCAAGCGACGGCCAAACCTATCCCTGCGGATACAGAGGGATGGATAATCTTGGGTCTTATCGTCAGGGCATCAGCACCACTGTACCTAAAGCCTTCTGCACCAGGTGTGACTGGGAATGTTTTCGCGATCCTTCAGAACTGTTCGGCCCGATCGTCCATGGTTTCAGAGAGCCCTTGTCACTGCTGAAAAAATATAAGCGTGATGCAACCTATTATCGCCTCTGGCGAGACGATCTCAGGTATTATAAACGATGTGATTTTTTCAACGGCAACAGGGCATTTGACCTGAAGAGACTTGAGACCTACAGTCCACCAGCCCATTAATATTGAAGCTCGGAACCCATATTGATATCGCGATGGTTTCTGTCAGTCTGTTTTCCTGAAGAGCAGAAGTTCTTTGCCCTGACTGTCAAACATGGTCAGGGTTTGTTTCTGTACAGAGTAGGTACTTATCTTTGCCATACTCTTCTGGAATTTATCGGGCAGCTCCATATTCAGACAGGCTTTTCGTGTAGCGGCAAGCGGTCCTAATTGAATTTTTTCTGAGTCAACAAGCATAATTGAGCCGGTAAAATTATTGCACCCGTCACTGCCGGATACCCGCATATCCTGCAGGCTTATTTCAAGCTGCGGCTGTCTCCCTCTTCCGCCAGGATCAAACTGCTGTCCATCTATTCCTGCTAATAGCCAGATATCATTTAACAGTATTTTAGGATCAAAATTCTTTTCCACTATCTGGCTCAGAGTATACTTCTTCGAGGAACCATCGGCAGGAACCTGATCAGCAGGAATAGACTCTTCCTTTACCACCAGTTTATACAGGTAGCCTTCCTCATATTGAAAGCCGGCAATCGAATTGTAGAAAAGCGACCAGCCTGAAGGTGAAATTTCATCCGCCTGCTGAACTCGAAGGCACTGTTTAAGTGCCACCCCGGAACATGTACTTTTCAGGCTGTCAACCCAGTAAACCCGTTCATTGCTCTGTAATTCAGACTGAATTTTCGCATCACCCATCTCACTTTTCTGCACTGCGGCACACCCAAACAACAACACAGAAACCAACAAACCTGTCGACATGATCTTTATCATTCATTCCCCCATCAGAATTCTCTTTTAAATTGCGTTTCATATTACAGGAGGCGATGGCAGTTCCTCTTCAACATCGATATTTTTTGAATAAACCTTCGCCATTTCATTGGCACAACGATTAACGATCTGCACAATTTCATCTTTATGTTTTTCGATGACCTCCAGAATTTCCGGGTACAGGATCGGCGACATTTCATCTCTGATCATTTCAATGGCTGTATCCAGCGGCGAGGCCTCCCTGTATGGACGAGATTCCATTAGAGCTGACAGCATATCGGCATAACTGACTATCTGCGTGCCGAAATCAAGCTCCGCCCCGGATTTTCTATACGGGTAGCCGCTCCCGTCTGTCTTCTCATGATGATTGGATGACCATTGAACGATTTCTTCAAACCATGCGGCAAGACTCAGCTCATTAAGAATCTGGTAGGTATAATAGGTATGCAGCTTTACCTGGTTAAATTCTTCCTCGGTTAAAGGCCCTTTCTTTTCAATATACGCAGTATCAATGCCGATCTTGCCGATATCATGAAACAGGCCTGCAAGTTTCAACTTTGTGCAGGTCTCTTCATCCAGACCACTCTTCCAGCCTATGAATGCAGAAAGATGAGCAACTGTACACGAGTGACTGGCAGTAAAGGAACTGCGAAAATCAATAATTCTTGAGACGACCGTGCCAAACTGCAGTATCTGCTCTATGGAAAGGGTGTAATCATAGTCATAACGTATCTTTTTAAGCAGCTGATCCATTGTCATATTGGAGAGTTCAATCCAGAAGATATCGGCCTTTGCGACCTCACTGAAGGCCTGGCAGATTTCCGGATGAAAGGCTGTTCCGCATTTTTCCAGAATAGCTTCCATCGTTTCTTTCTTCTGATTGAGAATAAACCTGTTCGGATCGATATATATATCTATCCTGTCGGCAAGGTGGATGATATGACTTTCAAGTGGTGCATCAGGATATCTCTCGCTGTCTTCATAATAGATATGGTGGTGTTTGATGATCCGTGCAATGTTTGAGAACAGTTGGCAGGAAACAAGCATCTTATATCCCATGATACAATGGGGACGCGGATCAAGAACATCTTTTTGCACCAGCATATCTCTTTCCTGCACTGACAGTGCCCCGATATCGTGAAGAGCTGCTGCTATAACCAGATCGGCCAGCCTGTTTTCCTCAAGCCGCAGATACCTGCCCAGATAATATGAAATAACCGCAACGCGTCGATGATGACTTTTCAGGAGAAAATTAAAACTGTCGATGGATTTAATAAGAGGAAATGCCAGCTCTTTTAGTGTTATTTTATCAATCATCACAATATGCTCTGATTTCGTCTCTTTTTGTCTGAATGACAACATTCTCTCTTGTTCCATTAAATGACAGCAGAATACATCCGTCAATTTTTTTCAGCATCCTGTCCTGCTAATTCCATCATAGCATACTCATGATTGCTCAATTCTCCAGACGTAATGCCCTCTGACATTAAAGCAAAACGAATCGGTAGACATTGCCGATACGCATGCCACACTTCATCGATATTTCCGATTTGAAATATCAAATTATCTCAGTTATACAAGTTTTTGTTTAGCGACCTGCGACAGAATAATCATTCGATTCCACGGTAAAAACAAGTAATGCACGTGAATACCTTATCACTCAGGCTTCTCCCCGGTCAGGATCTGAAAAGGGCACTTGACTCGCTGGTTGAACACCATAACATTGAAGCAGCATGCGTACTCACCTGCGTGGGCAGTCTTACCACAGCCGTTTTGCGTTATGCCAACCAGGATACAGCCGCCACCCTTACCGGACATTTTGAAATTGTCAGCCTCACCGGTGTCATGTCAAAGGAGGGTTCTCACTACCATATCTGTATAAGTGACGAACAGGGCCGATGTTACGGCTCACATCTTATGGAAGGCTGCTTAATCTACACGACGGCTGAAATCATCATCGGCTGTATTCCCGGAGTTTCCTTTCTGCGAACATTCGATCCCCGTACCGGGTATCCCGAACTGGAGATAGTTTCAACACTACACAACAAGGAGAGTACATCATGAGTTTTTCACAACGTCTTAAAGAGGATTTTACCACAACAACGATTGTCCTGATCGCCATTGCCATCGTCATCAATATGACTGTCGGCCAGGTGGTTTCGATGCTGAAACTGCCGATCTTTCTCGATTCAATCGGCACCGTATTAGTCGGCCTGCTGGCAGGTCCGATTGCCGGAGGTTTGACCGGCCTGCTGACCAATCTTATCTGGGGAATGATCACCTCTCCCGTTGCCGCGGCATTTTCACCCGTTGCCCTGGCCATCGGTGTTGCTGCAGGACTCTGCGCCAGATACGGCCTGTTTAAAACATGGTGGCTGGCCATCATCGCCGGTGTCATCATAACCTTCTTCAATGCCGTCGTTGCAGTACCGATCAGACTCTATATGTTCGGCGGAATCACCGGATCCGGCGCCGATTTCATGACATCATACATGCTGGCTCTTGGAAAAGACCTCTTCGGTTCAGTGGTCGTTACCGTGTTTACGTCTAACCTGATAGACAAGGTTGCAACGGCACTTATTGCCTGGGCTATAGTGAAAGCTCTGCCTGAAAGAACCACCGACAGAATGCCGCAGGCAAAATACGTCGTATCAGCTGCCTGATCTGTTTTCTTTTACTCTCTCAACGGGCTCAGCTGCACTTTCATGGCAGAGCCCGTTGAAAAATTACCCATTCGTATCATTCATGCTCTTTATTGACAGGCCCGGCTGGCTCCATAAACTGCACCCTTTTACAAAACTTGTTTTGCTGCTGCTATCAGCAGCACTGGCCTATTTAACTGGCCTAAGTATTGGTAGCTTAAGTCTGCTCCTTGCAGCCTGTCTGCTTCTGATAATCAGTGGCGGAATTTTCTCCGTATCGGCTAAAATGGTGATTCGGATCTTCCTGCCGCTTATTCTTTTTATGGTCCCTATTCACGGCCTGCTCAACCCGGCAAACACTACAGAAATTTTCAGTTTTCACGGTATTGTTTTTTATCGGGAAGGGCTTTTTTTTGCACTAAAAACCCTGATGCAGCTAGGTGTTGTGATCTCGGCCTCTTTAGCCTTTGTTTTCACTACCCATCCAGCCGACCTCATTACTGCTGTAAGTCACGCGAGCGGCTCAATATCAATCGGCTACCTGCTTGGCTTCCCATTGCTTTTGCTCGAATCCATGCGCGAACGGGTTGTAACCATTCAAAATGCGCAACGTGCCAGAGGCCTTGAAATTGACGGGAACATCTTTCGACGCTTCACTAGCCTTGGTCCACTCCTTTTCCCGCTGCTCATCGGTTCAATAGTAGGCATCGAACAGCGTTCAATTGCGCTTGAAGTACGCGGGTTCAAGATTCATGGTCCGAAAACTTCACTGCGGCTCGTCCCGGACTCCCTGCTGCAGAAATTATCACGACGGCTGATGCTGACATTAGCTGTCATTCTGCCAATGCTCCACTTTTTCAGGTAAGTCATGCCGGTTATAGACATTACTCAACTAAGCTATTGCTACAGAGAAAACAATCCGCCAGTTCTGCAGGACGTCTCTCTTCAGATTTACAGCGGGCAATTTGTCGGCATTGCAGGGGCCAATAACAGCGGCAAATCAACACTCTGTTACGCAATGTCAGGTGTGGTACCGCATCTTTTTCACGGCAAATTCAGCGGCAATGTAAAGATAAATGGAATAAGCACGCTCGAACACACTGTTAGCGATATCTCCAATCAGGTTGGCTTAGTGCTTCAGAAACCTGATAACCAGATTTCCGGCATGCGATTCACGGTTTTTGAAGAAGTTGCGCTAGGACTCGAAAACCGCGGATTTGAAAGAGAGACAATACGAAAAAGAGTTAGCGAGATGCTCAATCTCATGGAGTTGTCCAGTCATGCTGAACGCTCACCGTTTCATCTTTCTGGTGGACAACAGCAGCGTCTGGCACTGGCATCCGTCCTCGCCGTCGATCCACCTGTACTGATTCTGGATGAACCGACTACTTTTCTTGATCCCAGTGGCGCCTTCCATCTCTTTTCGATACTTCAGAAATTGCAGAAAGAAGGCAAGACAATTATCATCACAGAACAGCGGACGGATCTGCTGGCCGCCTTTACTGAAAGGGTTATTGTCTTACAGGAAGGAAGAGTCCGTAAAGACGGGTCCCCTCAAAATGTGCTTACAACACCAGATATTGAAACAGCAGGAATTGGCCGCACCCGATACACAAAAACGGCAGAGCTTGCCAAAAAAAACAGCTTATGGCAGACAGACCATGCCCTTCCAGCAACCTTGAATGAAACAATTGCCGGACTTCGCATCAGGAAGAACACAGATGACTATAAGAATTAAAAATATTTCATTTAGTTATCCGGATGGATCAAGAGCACTGCATAACCTTTCGCTTACCATCGAAACAGGAGAATGTGTGGCCATCACCGGGCATAACGGATCAGGCAAAACCACTCTGGTAAAGCATCTCAATGGTCTGCTGAAACCTGATAACGGCGATGTTTTGGTAAACGACAGCAATACCAAAGCATGTAAGACAGGCCAACTGGCAAGACAGGTTGCCCTGCTTTTCCAGAATCCCGACGACCAGATATGTAAGCAGACGGTACGAGATGAGATTGCATTCGGCCCTAAAAATTTGGGATTTGAAAAAGATAAAATCAACCTTCTGGTCGAAGTGTCCCTGGCTCTTTTTGATCTCGTGCAATATAAAAACCACAACCCTCACGATCTCGGCTACAGTGAACGTAAACGAACAGCTATGGCCTCAATTGTTGCCATGGACAGCCCGGTCCTTATTTTCGACGAGCCCACCGCCGGACTCGATCATCTTGAGATAGAACTCTTATTGAAGGTGTTTGAAAAACTGCAGCGGGAAAACAAAACGATCATAGTTATTTCCCATGATGTCGATTTTATTGCAGAGAATATGGATCGGACAATCACTCTTGCCAATGGGGAAAAAATCTTTGATGGTCCGGTCAGAAATCTTTTTCAGGATGATTCACTTCTTGCCAGATGCGGCCTGCTCGCTCCGCAAATGGTTCAACTGAGCAAAAGCTGTAAGCTGCCTTCAGCAGCTCTGAGCCCCCAGGAATTTATTTCTCTCGTTCAAGACTGAGGAGGATATCCCAGCATCATTCATTTTATCAGCTGTCGCTACTACTGTTTTTATTTTATCCTTTGCCGGATCTCCTTAAAAGTCCTCTTTATACTCTTCTTTTACCTTCAATATTTCCGGCATGACTTTTAAGAACAGCGGTATCAGATTCGGATCGAAATGCTGCCCTGATTCTTTCTCCAACAGAGCGATGCTCTCTTCAACCGACCAGGCTCTTTTATACGGTCTTTCCGAGGTAAGGGCATCAAAGACATCGGCAATGGCAACAATCCGGCCAGATAACGGAATATCTTCACCGGAAAGGCGGTTTGGATAGCCGCAGCCGTTCCATTTTTCATGGTGGGTCAAAGCTACCTCACTGGCCAGTTTGAGAAGTTCCGACTCATCCTCACCGATCATCTCCACCCCTATTTGAGGGTGCTCTTTCATGATCGCAAATTCTTCATCCGTGAGTTTCCCCGGTTTTTTCAGGATATTATCCGGAATGCCAATTTTTCCGACATCGTGCATCGGCGCAGCATTCATGAGCAGTTCGGCATCGCTTTCACTGAGACCGGCTTCACGTCCAAGAAAATAAGAATATTTGCTCATCCTGATAACATGCAGACCGGTTTCATTATCTTTAAACTCTGCTGCCTTACCCAACCGCTGAATGATCTTGAGGCGCGTTTTTATTATTTCGTCTGTGCTCTGCCGCACTTTTTTATCCAGTTCGCGATTTTGGTCATAGAGGGCAAGCTGGGTTTTCACCCTTGCCTTGACTATCGGCGGACTGAGGGGCTTACCGATATAATCAACAGCACCGAGCTCAAACCCTCTTATCTCATCATCCACTTCAATTTTTGCGGTGACAAAAATAATCGGGATATTGCGGGTAACCAGATCGGCCTTTAACCGTCTGCACACCTCATAGCCATCGATTTCCGGCATCATCACGTCAAGCAGTATGATGTCAGGAGGACTCTTTCTGGCGAGCTCCAGGGCTGTGCTCCCGTTTAATACCGCCTTAACGATATATTCATCTTTTAAGATACCGACTAACACATCGATGTTAGCGGGTGTATCATCAACAACGAGAACAGTCTGCTTATTGCTTCCACTCATTGATCACCTCAATCTTCCGGAAGAAAAATGTCGAGTAAAGAAAATAGGCTGCCGGGGTCAACCGGTTTTTTCAGATAGGCGGCGCCACCAGCATCCATTGCCTGTTCGGTCTCGGCTTCATCTGCTTTTCCACTAAGAAAGATTACCGGAATATCACTGGTTGCGGTATCTGCCTTGAGCTTGCGGCAGACTTCAATGCCATTTTCACCAGGCATGACAATATCGAGAAGAATCAGGGCGGGCGCGGGTGTTAAGGATGCTATTTTTAAAGCCAGTGTTCCATTAATCGCAGCCTTCACATTGTATCTTTCCTTGAGCAGGCCCACCAGCAGGTCAAGGTTTTCCGGGGCATCGTCTACAACAAGAACCGTCTTTCTTTCCATTATCCTGTTTCCTTATCATGATTCATCAATAACAATTACAAGCAGGTCTTTTATTTCATTGGCTTTTTCCGCTGTTTTCTCAAAATCATATTGTGTCAGCGGGGCCAGTATCTCTTCGTAGGACTTTACAATTCCAGCACTTTCAAAGACCCCTTTATTTTCCTGAAGGTATTCAGCGGTATCTGTATCATAACCGGAAGCCATCGATATAAGATGATCAAGGACCTCAAATACCGGACCAAACAACTTGTTGTGAAGCATCTGAAAATACTGCAGTGCCTGCTGATAATCATACTTCTCAACCGAAGTTTTCATTGCAGCAACAGGGTTTTCCGCCCCAGTCAGCGCTAAATCATAGTTCTGCAGTTCATCGATAAGATCTATCGAATCGGTGTCAAAAGACTTAAGTTTATCCGCAAGCTTCTTCAATAGCGGAAGAAATTCAGCACTATCAATTACCGGCAGTACCTGTTTTATCGCCTTTTCAGGTGTATTCAGGATAGCAAGTGCCTCCAGCACTACATTCAGCTCTTTTTCGCATGCGGCAATATCTGTTTTATCGACCTGCTGTGCTCCGGCCCCTTTTTCAAGGAACAGGGCGCGTTCCTGCACCTGACGGGCACCGATGTTACCTGCAACCCCTTTTACCGTGTGAGCAAGTCTCTCAGCCAACGACCAGTCTTCTGCTTCAACGGCAGCCTGGTACTGGCTGATAAAATCTTTTTGCGTCTCTGCAAATTTCCGCAAAAGTTTCATGTAAAGTCCAGTGTTATCCTGGGTTCGCATGAGCCCGTCTTCAATATCTATTCCATCCAGATCAGGTAGCTCGACCTCAACAGCCTCGGCCTGCTTGACGGGGGCAGCAGGATTTCGCGGACTTATCCATTTCGCCATGGTGCCAAACAGTTCATGGACATTGATCGGTTTGGCAATATGATCATTCATCCCCGCTGCCAGCACCTTTTCTCTGTCGCCTGCCATGGCATTTGCCGTCATAGCAAGAATCGGCAGGCTGACAAACCTCTCGTCCTGTCGTATTTTTCTTGTCGCCTCATACCCATCAAGCACCGGCATCTGACAATCCATCAGTACTCCGTCATATTCCTTTTGTTCAATGGCCGTCATTGCCTCAAGGCCGTTATTCGCCACATCGACAATAATCCCGTGAGACTCCAGTATTTCCACGGCAAGCTCTTGATTAATCTCATTATCTTCAACAAGAAGAACCATCGCACCTGAAAGTCTTTTCACATCTTCATCTGATGTTGCTTTTTTTCTCTGCGACCGGGTCAGTATCGGAATGCTTTTCCCCTTTGCAGTCATAATGGAATCAAGCAGGGTCGAAGGAGTAACCGGTTTTGTCAGAAAGGCGCTGATTTCAACTTTTTCCGCAGCTTTGATCGACGCCTCTTTACCGTAGGCCGTGACCATAAAGATTGTCGGCGTGTTCGTGAGGATGCCGCTTTTCTGTATCGTCTCAATTACTTCAACCCCGTTCATTTCCGGCATCTGCCAGTCCATAATGACCAGATCATACGGATTATTCCGGTCCTCTTGTTCAAGCAGAGTCAGGGCCTCCTTACCGTTGTTGGCAGTGGTAACATGAAACCCGAAATTGTTGAGCAGGGCTTGCAGGATTTCCCTTGAAGTGAGATTATCATCAACAACAAGGATTCGACAGTCACCTATCTCATTGAAAATGTTAGGACGATATACCTGGACTTCAGTCTGTTTTTTCAATTTTACAGTAAAATAAAAACAGCTTCCCTTGCCGGTCTCACTCTCTACCCAGATTTCACCTCCCATCATCTCCACAAGATTTTTGCAGATGGCAAGGCCAAGTCCGGTTCCACCGTATTGCCTGGTTGTCGAGGTATCCGCCTGAGAAAACGATTTGAAGAGTTTGCCCTGCTGTTCTTTACTGAGCCCGATACCGGTATCCCGAACGGAAAACTTGAGTTCGACATTATTCTCATCTTCAGCCAGCACAACACTTGAGATAACAATTTCTCCTTTTTCAGTGAATTTAACAGCATTATTCCCCAGGTTGGTGAGTATCTGCCCAAGACGTAAAGGGTCTCCGATCAGGGCGGTAGGCAGCTCTGAGGAAAAGTCAAACATCAGCTCGAGCCCTTTTTCCTCCGTCTTCAACCCGACGAGATTGGCCAAGTTTTCAAAGACATCTTCCAACCTGAACGGAATTGATTCAATATCGAGCTTACCGGCTTCGATTTTAGAGAAATCCAGGATATCATTTATTATTCCAAGCAGGGAATTTGCTGAAAGATCGATTTTTTCCAAATAATTTCGCTGCTTTTTATCAAGATCTGTCTGCAGGGCCAAGTGGGACATGCCGATAATAGCGTTCATCGGCGTCCTTATCTCATGGCTCATGTTGGCAAGAAAATCGGATTTTGCCTTCGTTGCTTCTTCGGCTTTTTCCTTCGCCTCGATAACGGCACGTTCCGCTTCTTTCATATCACTGATATCCGTCAACCAGCCGAGAATACCGTGTTTCCCTTCGTATTCAATGGGCAGAAAACTCAATAAAACATCTTTGATTTCACCTTCTCTGCCGTACATCTGCACTTCGTAATTCTCAACGATGCCCTGCTCCCTGGTCTGCACAACCAGATGAGTTCTTTCTTCCTGATCCACATAGATATCTGTTGACCTCGTCCCGATATCGGCGCCAAACAGCTCTTTAAATTTCGGGTTGACAAAATGCAGGATATTATCGGTCGAAATCGCCACACCGATGGGACTCGTATCAAGGATATATTCCAACTGCTCCTTGGATTTCTTCAACGCCTCTTCTGCGAGTTTTCTATCTGAAATATCCTCCACAGTACAGATTACTTCGGAGGGTGACTGACCAGGATTAACAGGGTTACACATAAATCTCAGAAACGCAGTTCTGCCGCCTATCACAGAAGTATACTCACCTTCATGGCTAGAAGAATCACCATGAAGTGCGGCGATCAGCACTGAAACGACATCTTTATCCGGCAGATTAGCCAAGGTATCGAATCCGATAAAGGCATCGACTGAGGCACCGAAGATGTCTGCCACCTTGGGGTTACAGTTGATAATTTTGCCGTCAGTTCCGAGATGGATCATGCCAAGCGGAGATTTATCAAATATGGTCCGGAGCTGTTCCATGCTTTCTGCAAGAGCAGCCTCGGCTCTTTTTCGCTCAGTGATATCCTGCTTAACTGCCAGATAACGGTCAATCTTCCCTCTACTGTTGAAAAGCGGAGTAATAGATGCATTTTCCCAGTAGAGCTCTCCGCTCTTCCTTTTGTTAATCAGTTCACCGTTCCATATTTCGCCACGTTTGATGGTTTGCCACATCCCGGCATAAAATTCATCGTTATGTTCTCCTGACTTCAATATATTCGGCCTGTTACCGATCACTTCTTCTGGTGCAAAACCGCTAACTTTTATAAAAGCCGGGTTGACATACTCGATTACCCCTCGAGTATTAGTGATAAGAATAGCAGCAGGACTTTGTTCAACAGCTTTTGAAAGTGTTCGAAGCTCTGCTTCGGCCTTTCTCCGCTCCGTAATATCTCTTATAGTTCCAACAACATACATGTCATCTTTTACTTTAAAAGAGGAGACCGCCACCTCAACCGGAAACTCCGAGCGGTCTTTGCGCAGGGCGATAAGTTCCTCAACTTTCCCTATAAGTCCGCCTGGGCTCCTTTCACCTAACTTTTTAAATCCCTCTCTGGCAGAATCGTGGTATTCATCGGCAATATATCCATAAACACTGCTTCCGATGGCATCTTCCGATGGAACACCGAAGAGCGTCTCGGCAGCATGATTCCAATATTGAATTATTCCTTTAGAATCAGTCATAAAGAGACCGTCATGCATTGCCAGACTCATCGCCCTGATCCGGTTTTCACTGGCCTCGAGTAGATCCTGAGTCTTCTTTCTTACAGCAATTTCTCTGGCAAGTTTCCTGTTCCAGAACAGGATCACGATTCCAAAAAGAATTGCGCCGATTATTATTTTGAGAGCAAGTGAATAATCTCTTCCTTTCTCGAACCTTACTGTCAGCCATTTTTGGGAAATCGCGCGCTGATCTTCTTCACTGATTGAGGCAAGAACCTTATTGATAATTGAGACAGCTTCTGGGAACCTGGGATCAATTCCGAAACGGTGCTCGAACTGATATTCGGTTTCACCGGCAATTTTCAGGTTTTTGAAACCAAGCCGTTGAACTGCATCGACTGTAACTGCAAGATGCCCGACAAAAGCATCAACCTCTGCATTCGCCACAAGAATGAGAGCTTCCTGCACATTTTTCGCTTCACGCAATTTGATAGCCGGGTAATTGGAACTCAGGAAGTGATAGCTTGTATAGCCCTTTTCAACAGCGACATTCAGACCATTCAGGTCGTCGGTTGTTTTGATATTATGAATGCTGTCTCTGGTGACTATAACCAATGGAAATGTTACAAACGGCTCTGAGTAAATGATCTTCCGTTTCACAGAATCATCTTTATTTATAGCCGGTACAACGTCAATTTCAGCCTGTTCATATCTTTCCAGAACATCAGCCCAGGTTGCAACCGGCTGGTACTGAAATTTCAATCCGCTTCTATCCGAAATAAGCTTCATATAATCTGCGATCAGCCCATCATACTGCTTGGGATCATCGGTAATTGAAAGCGGCTCCCACGAAAATGCGCTGAATATCAACGGCTCGTGCCGTGCAATAAACTGTCTTTCACGTGCTGTAAGGTGTGCTCTTAATTCTTCAGCGATATTCTGGCGTTCCAGACCAACCCATTTACTGAGAACTTCTCGTTTCTGCTCGAGATTGAATTTATTGAGGGACTTATTAAGAATGGAGGCAAGAATCGGCTCATCTTTTCTTGTACCAATGGAAAAGGCAGAAGCCGGCTTACTCAGTTTTCCCTGAATCTGTAGATCTGTTAACAGCTGATGGATGATGATATAACCGGCAACAGCTCTGTTTCCTGCATAGGCATCAACCTCGCTGTCAGAAACGCCCCGTAGACAGGAAGGTGTATCTGGATAGAGCTTAATCTGTATCTCAGGATAGTTTTTCTTGAAATAGTCTACAGTATCAAAGCCTTCTTCAAGAGCAATGGTTTTCCCTTTCAGATTTGCTTCCGAACTGAAAAATGGTCCATTTTTCGGGGCAACAATAGTATCCGGAATGGTGAGATAGGTTTTTGTGAAATTGAGATACGCTTCTTTTCCAGCATCGGGTACGACATCCAAGATCCCGTCTGCTTCCTTATTTTTTACTGCATTCAGATTTTCCAGATACGTACCGGGAACCATTTCAATGGACAGCCCGGAATATTTTTCGATATAACCGATCATTTCCTCACCAATACCGGAAATTTTTCCTTCCGGAGTAACAAAATTGATCGGCGGCCAGGCTGACAGTGACCGGACTGTTATTTTTGGGTGAGAATCAATCCATGCCTGTTCTTCCGGAGAAAATTCAGCCTGATTGTCTTCTATTGCTTCGTTACCTACAAAACGACTCGATGTCCAGGTATGCTGAATCTTCAGTTTTTGTTCAAACGAAACAGCTTTAAGCGCCTTGTCGAGAATGGGTACAAACTCCGGCCAATCTTTGCGAACACCCATTGATAACTGCTGAACCCCTCCGGGAAGCTGAAAGTCAATTGTCAGGTTTTCAATTTGTAATTCGTTTATCTGATAGATCGTTGCTGCAAGATTACCGATAAAGACATCTATCTCACTATTTGAAAGAGCAAACAGAGCGTCAGGCGCCGTAGGATACAGTATCGGCTGAAAAACAGTATTTTCCTTGATCCATCCATGATGGGAACTGTCCATCTGAACGCCAAGCAGTTTGCCCTCCAGATCTGCCATAGCATTCGGTTTTTTCATCCCTTTTCGCGAAACAGCAACCCGTGGAAAGGAGAGATATGAATCGGTAAAGTTTAAAAATTCAGATCTTTCTTTTGACTGACCGACACAGGGAAGGACATCTATTTCACCTCTTTTTGCCTGGTCAATAACATCCGGCCAGCTTAACCCCTCTTTTACTTTGAAGCGTATCCCCAGCATGGCCTCGATGATCTTAAGGTAATCATCGGCCATTCCTAGATATTCGCCTTTTCTGCTGATGAATTCGAAAGGACCGAAATTAGGATCAACCCCTATGTTTATGACAGGATGTGCAGCAAGCCATTGCCTTTCCGCATCAGAAATCGATATTGATGTCGTCTGATGCTTATCTGCAATGCCAGAAGAGATATCTGCGGCAGACGCCGGCAGTAGAGAGAGCTTAAAGAAAATCAGAGAAAAAACGAAAAACAGTAAGAAAGAGAGGATACGGCCTTTCTCGTCATTTCTCGGAGAGGAGACTTCATTCTTGCTAGGGAAAAGATTTAGCATAACCCAATTCCTTTTCATGATTTCGGTTATCCTCGCTTCTTCCAGGAATCCACGACTCCATAAATAACTCGGGAAGAATGTTGAAGATACCAAGAAAAAGAGAATCTTTATAGCAAACCATGTGTACGTAAAACATTATTCCGAACAAAATAGTGATATCAATAAGCTGATGCTATTTTGACAATGCTTCTGCCCCGCACACTGGTATTCTGATAAAATCTTCAATTACAGGCCGTAAAAAGATTTCCTGTATCGTTTTCCTTCGTCTAGTAGCCTAGCGTAAAATAATTGTTTATGACAGGATATTTTCATAAATATAGAATAATTAACATTATTATTACAAAAGCTTCCCTTTCACCCTGTCATTCATAGTCTTGTTCTGATAAGATAGATCTGACAGGTTTCAAGTGTCTTATCAAGACAACTCAAGAACAACCCAAAAATCATCAACAGGTGGAGGAACCATGCGCTTTGCTGTTCTACAACTCACCGGATGTGCCGGTTGTGAAGTCTCTCTGCTTAATGCCGGAGACGAACTGAATCTGGCCAACCTGGCCTATATGCCCTTACTGGTATCTGCACATGATGTCCCCGAAGATGTCGACGTACTGTTGGTTACCGGAGGGATCCGCACAGACGAGGATCTTCTCAAGCTCAGGGATTCAGCAGGAAAAGTGAAAAAGATTATCGCGGTCGGTACCTGCGCCATTTCCGGCGGAGTCGCAGGCCTTGGTGACCGTCACGACATCCGTGAACATTTTCTCGCCCAGGCCAATAAAGGCAGGGTCCCAAGAATGCTGCCAAAATGCAGCCCCATCGACACAGAAGTCGAAGTTGATAACTATCTGCCGGGCTGTCCACCGGTGCCTGAGCTTTACATCAAACTGCTCAACGATCCGCAATCACTGAAGACGACCAGTATTGTCTGCAAGGAATGTGGCAGAAAAAAACCTAAAGAAATTCGACCAGATACCTTAACAGCAGGCATACACAAAGACATCGACCCGGAACTCTGCCTGGTCAAACAGGGACAGCTCTGCGTAGGAACATCAACCAGAAACGGCTGCGGCGCCATCTGTCCCCGGGCAGGTTTTCCCTGCGTCGGCTGCCGCGGCCCGTCCAACAACCTGATCGAAAAGGATGCCGATGCCTGGTTTGAAAGTCTGATCAGTATCTTCCGCCGCATGACTGATATTGACCCTGTTTTAATCAGTGAGGCACTGAAATCACCCCATTTCGCCTTGTTTCTCTTCCAGTTTTCCGATTATGCCGACACAGAACTTGAAAAACGTCCAAAAGAAAAGGTGCTCTGATCATGACAACCACCATCCAGTTTCCCGTTTCCAGAATAGAGGGCCACGCCAAGGTCATTGTCGATATCAGCAACGGCCAGGTACGCAGTGCCAGATTCCTTGCCCAGGAATACAGAGGCTTCGAACAGTTCCTGCAGGGCATGCCGGCTGACCAGATGCCGGTTATCGTACCACGAATATGCGGGGTATGCTCCACCTCCCATCACATTGCGGCTGTTGAAGCGCTCGAAGATGCCTATGGGGTAACTCCACCTGATATTGCAAAGAAAATCAGACACCTGATGATGGTCGGACAACTAGTACAGAATCAGGCAACTTCGCTCTTTTTCTTCACCATGCCTGATAAATTGCAGGCAACCTCCATTTTCGGTGCCGATGAAAACCTCGGTAAAGAAACACTGGGTTCAATCAGTAAAAAGGCGATGGCCATCCGGAAGATCGGCACAGAGCTTATCAGTCTTGCCGGCGGCCAGTTCATTCATCCGGTCAAGGCCGTAGTCGGCGGAGTCGTCTCTGGAATTGACCGTGACGCGGCTGCCGTCATGCAGGAAAAGATTAAAAAGGCCCTGCCGCTTGCCTGCAATCTTTTTGACGAATACTGGAAACTCACCGAGAAGCTGGCTGAAACAGTTGGACACTGGGAAGGAGACGATCCGTTTTACTACATGGTTGCAGTTGACAAACATGATCCGACCCTGCCGGTGGACTACATCACCATGCAACGATCTGACAACTCTGAGACTGTCACTTTCAGTGCGGCAGACTACGCTGAACATCTGCAATTTCACAGGGTGCAGGACAGTTTTTCAAGCAAGACCAGCTTTAACGATCTTCCGATCAGGGCAAACAGTCTCGCCCGGATGAATCTGATTGAAAATCCGGGAACCCCTATAGCTACAGGATATCTTGAACGGTTCCGTATCGAGTTCGGCACTCCCGCGCACCAGATCCTGCTCTTTGATCTCTGTCGGGGCATTGAACTGATCAACGGACTGGAACGAGCCAACAGCCTCCTGTCAGAAAATCTCCAGGAGGGAGAAATGAATGTGCCGGTCACCCCGCGCGACGGAATCGGCTACGGACTGGTTGAGGCCCCACGGGGACCGCTGATCCACAACTTTCACATCAAAGACGGTCTGATAGAAAAAGCCGGCTTTGTTATTCCTACAGTACACAACAACTTTGCCATCGAACAGGCACTCACCACCATGGCCAAACGGTATGTTTCAGAAGACCGCATTGACCTTGGTCTTGATAAGGCTATGGGGTGGGTCGTAAGGGCGTTTGACCCATGTATTGCCTGCGCAACCCACTAGTCCGCTTTCATGCTTTCGCTCCCAGATAGAGCAAAATTCCGCGCCGGGCCTTATTGAGCAGATAATGCCCGGCTTTTTCATTGCAGTGTATGGTCTGAGCGTAGTCTTTCAATCCTGCATTCTACCTTTTGCCCATTCATTGTACTGAATGAACAAATTCGAACCAGTTTTGTTTGGTATTGTAAATTTTGCCGCCGATAACTTTTCCTTGAATACCGTCCTGAGTCTCCCAGCTCGGACTGAAAAAGCAGCAATACCCTCCGGTCTTGCCTTTGATTATTACCGAAAGTCTTTCAGTCGACGCAGATAAACGCTCCGGGAGATGTTTCAGGCATATACCGGCCTTTGAAATGTTGGCAACAATGCCGTCGTATACCCCGTTTTCATCCGCTATTTTGGCTCTAAGTTCTTCTATCGGATGTCTTCTTTCAGAGCGTTTTTCTGCTTTGACATCTGAGAATGAGAGGAGGTCGGCGCCAACCGCTTCTTCCAAAGCTGGATATGGTATGAGCAGCTTTATCGGTTGGTACATAAGCCAGCAGGCCAGTATTGCCAGGGGCATCACAATGAAGATTGTTAATGGCATGGTTATAAGGATAAGCAATAGAGAAGAAAGATTCATAGAAAGCACCTCCTGCGCTGTTTTCAGAATGTCCTGACGCTCAGACCGTACACAATGAAAAACCCCAATTAGGAGATAGGTTTTAACAGATTAAGTTGTTAGGAAAGAAAGTCAAGAAGCCTGCTGCTGAGCTTGCTCATGTCAGTAGGAAGCGATGTTTGCCTGATGTCACAGGGTAGCAGTATTGATTTTCGTAGACATCTTTTTTGCTGGCATCAAAGGTGGTTGAGAATATAACGAAAACTCACCAAGCAATTATTCCTATAAGACGTAACTTATTCATAGACTTCTCCCACTCGCTATCAATGTAATGGAGCAATTAAACACACAAAAACACTTTCTTTGTTTTGTAACAATTTGTAACAATAACAAAAAAACAAAATAATCGGCTGTAATTAAAAAAAAGTGTGTTTTATATAAAAAAAAATGAATTCGCCCCTTGAAATCATCCTTTTTGCCGAAAACAAGTCTCTTCCGCTCACTTGCTGATCAGAATTTTGCCAGACGTCTTCTTTATCAGGTGTGTTCGCCGAGATTCGCAGACAGAAAATGTTATTATTCAATGTTAATAACACCTTGCAATGCAAGAACTGCTTTACCGGAGATGGCAACGCCTTTTCCACAGAGTTTCATAATCACTGTCCCTCCTCTTGATGAATTCTGGTGGGCAATCATCTTTAATTTTGCATTTTTATTATGCCAATAGGGCATCAGGGCACAATGCGCCGATCCCCGTCACCGGGTCTTCGTTCACCCCAACCCACGGCGCAAAGTAACGTGATACAAAATCATAACCGAAATTCTCTGAAACAGAGGTCATAATAACACCTCTTCCTTCTAACTTCATAAGCTTCGAGAAATCCGGAGAAACAGCGTTTAGAGCCTTTTCACTTTTTAGGTGCAGCAGCTGTTTCAGACGCAGCCATTTCCATGGCGATATTTTTCATCAGATCCTCCGGAAGGGCTTGCTCAGTTATGCAGACACCTGCCGGATTTCCTTTAAACAGCTGATCCGTAAATGCATTCACCCGATAAATTCCTACAGATTCCAGATCGGCGTCCTTGACGGAAAATTATTTTCCGAGCATTTCATCTTTGAGTTTTGCTGTCACCGGCTTCTCACCGAGCCAGATTGACAGCAACGCATCGTTGAAATCCTTGCCGGCAATAACACCTTTTACCGTTCCCTTTATGGTTACCTGCGTACCAGTGCCGGGAATATAGTCTGCGATCACCTGATCCCCGCTCTTTACAGTTTCAAAGAAGGCATTGAACTGATCTATGCTGTCTTTAAGTGTTGCAAGCTGGGCCGCATCAAGATTGGCTTCAAAGCCTTCGTTCCAGGCATCAATTAGTTTCTTAGGTGGAATTTCTTTATAAAGAAAATGCATGAGAATGCGTTTATATCCGGTATCGGCAATGATATCTTTGGAACTCTCCATCTGCTTTTCGAGATAAAGTTCAGCGATGTAGACGTCAAAAATAAGTTTTGTACGAATACCTGCTCCGTTCAGAACCAGTTTCGTACCATTGTCCGTGGTGAGTGTCTCAGCAACATCCACTCCTGCTATCTCTCTGGCCGAACAAACCAATGACATTACCAGAACCAGCATCAGTGACAAACTCAGCTTACGTACCATTTTTGCTCCTTTTCCAATCGGTTATCTGATTTTCCCCGGATCAACTATACCAGCTGTTTGTACAAATTCCTTTGCCTCATTGTTAAAAGGACATATATTCTTGCAAAATTTACATTGAGCAATGCAGGGCAAAGCACGCAATAAGTTTCAAGAAGCAGCTTGAACCGCCGTTTTAAACAGCGTTCTTACCGCTTACGGTAAAACCTGCTTCGAATAATCAGCCATAAAGGATTTTCAATGGGCGATAAATTACACAGGGTGATAGCCACCCGGGAAAATATTTTCGGTGTCTGCTGCGACTGCACCGAGCTTGTGGCCGAGGCATGCCGCAGACATGACGTAGGCCCGACAGCTGGAGCAGCTCTTGGCCGTGCTCTGGCAGGCGCTATTCTGCTGTCAGCCCTGATGAAAGACGGTCAGAATGTCTCACTTAGATTTGAGGGCAACGGCCCCCTGAGAAAAATCATAACCGAAGCTGGATACGACGGCTGGTCACGCGGCTATGTTGCTGAACCGAAAGTCGATCTGCCGTTGAAAAATGGCAATATTGACGTCTGCGGCGGTCTCGGCAAGGCAGGTCTTCTCACGGTAACTAAAGATATCGGCATGAAAGAAAAATATCAGGGTACAGTACAGCTCTATACAAGTGAAATTGGTGAAGATATCGCCTTTTACCTGACCGAATCTGAACAGACTCCATCGGCAGTCAGCCTCGGTGTGAGATTTGAACCGGATGGCACTGTTTCTGCGGCTGGCGGCTTTATTATTCAGACTCTTCCTCCAGCCAATGAAGAGCTGATAGCCGAGCTTGAGAAGAACATCGCAAGCCTTCCTCCGGTTACCAGCCAGCTCTTATCAGGCAAAGCACCGGATCAAATTCTTGGCGAGATATTTGCCTCTATCGAACATAAATCGTCTGGAAAAACAGATCTTTACTATCAATGCAGCTGCTCAAGACAGAAAATGGCCTCAGCGCTGATGAGCCTTGGTAAAGAAGAGATAGAACAGGTAATGGCGATGGAAAACGGCGTACAGGTAAATTGTGAGTTTTGCAGGGATTCCTATACCTTTGACGCTAAAGAAATTGGTGAACTGCTTTCAACAGACGGGCAGTCAGTGAACTAAGAGCCTCATGCTCTGAGGAGATAAAGCAGTTTCGGGCATTATACCTTTCCCGCGCCATATGATACAATTGTATGAGAGGCTGGTACGATAGCACCATTTCATCGAATTTTCTCAGGAGAGATGCCCATGAAGATTTCAAATGAACCTTGCCGGATAGTTTTTATTGCATTGCTTTTCACTGCTTTCATGATTCTTCCTGCAGCAATCCCTGTACAGGCCGAAGAATATAAAGCGCTTGCCAATGTCAGCCAGCTGCGGATTGTATTTGATGTGAGTGTCGGCTCGCCGCAGGGGGCTAACAACGTTTTCTGGGCTGTACGCAACATCTATCAGGACAAAAGTGTCACAGCCCTGCCGGAACGGGCGCAGGTAGCCGTTGTTTTTCGTGGTCCTGCCGTAAAACTGGTTTCAGAAGACCTCAGCCGATGGCCGGAAAAAGATCGTCAGCAGGTAAAAACCTTTCAGCAGACCATTAGAGCAATGAAAGAGGAAGGGGTGGTCTTTGAGATTTGCCAGTATGCCATGAAAAAAGCAGGGGTCGATAAGGCTTCTGTTCTAGGCGAAGTCAATCAGGTCGGCAACGGTTTTGTCTCGATTGCCGGGTATCAGATGCAGGGGTACGGAGTTATTGCTATTCAATAAAAATGCATGCCGATTGAGAGATAACCGGCATGCATTTTTATCATCACAATTCAGAACTGCCATGGCAGCTGTTGTTTTCGTTTCTGCTCATACGCTGAGATCTTGTCGGCTTTTTCAAGGGTCATGCCGATATCATCGAGCCCGTTGAGCAGACAGTGCTTTCGAAAGCTGTCAATCTCAAACGAGATCTGATTTCCATTCGGCTCAACAATAATCTGCTGATCAAGATCGATTTTAAGCCTGTATCCAGAGTGCTTTTCAGTCTCCTTGAACAGGCGGGCCACCACTTCGCTATCAAGCGCAATCGGCAGCAGGCCGTTTTTAAAACAGTTATTATAAAAAATATCGGCATAACTTGGTGCGATAATTACACGAAAGCCATAATCGGTAAGTGCCCATGGTGCGTGCTCCCGACTGGAACCGCAGCCGAAGTTTTCTCTTGCCAGCAGCACCGAGCCGCTCTGATAACGCTGTCTGTTGAGAACAAAATCAGGATTGATCGGCCGTGCACTGTTATCCTGCCCCGGCTGGCCCTCATCCAGATAACGGAGCTGGTCAAAGAGATTGGGCCCGAATCCGGTGCGCTTAATCGATTTTAAAAACTGTTTCGGAATAATCAGATCGGTATCGACATTTGCCCTGTCGAGCGGAACAACGATCCCTTCATGAATGGTAATAGCTTCCATTACGCCTCCTTGTTCCAGTTCTGAATATTGACAAAGTGCCCTTCAATTGCTGCGGCGGCAGCCATCTGCGGACTGACAAGATGTGTCCTGCCGCCAAAGCCCTGGCGTCCTTCAAAGTTGCGGTTTGACGTCGATGCACAACGCTCGCCCGGCTCAAGCTTATCGGCATTCATGGCAAGACACATGGAACAGCCCGGCTCACGCCATTCAAAGCCTGCTTCACGAAAGATCACATCGAGGCCTTCCTGTTCTGCCTGAAATTTAACAAGACCGGAGCCTGGAACAACCATGGCCAGCTTGATATCCGGGCTTACTTTTTTGCCTTTTACTGTAGCTGCTGCAAGCCGCAAATCCTCAATACGGGAGTTGGTGCAGGAACCGATAAAAATTTTATCAAGCCTGATATCGGTAATCTTTTCCCCGCCATTCAGTCCCATATATTCGAGGGCAAGTTTAATCGATTCTTTCTGGGTTTCTGTTTTCCCGTTTTCAATAACCGGTACAGCATCATCGACCCCGACAACCATCTCCGGAGAAGTTCCCCAGCTTACCTGAGGAGCAATATCGGCCGCATCGATCTCAACAACCGTATCAAACTGCGCATCATCGTCTGAGACAAGGGTACGCCAGTAGGAACAGGCCTTCTCCCAGTCTTCCCCCTTTGGTGCGAGCGGTTTATCTTTGAGATAGCTGATCGTTGTTTCATCGACGCTGACAAGACCAGCCCGCGCACCAGCTTCAATGGACATATTGCAGATGGTCATCCGTCCTTCCATGGAAAGATTGCGAATAACCTCACCGCCGAATTCGATGGTGTGGCCGGTACCGCCTGAAGTTCCAATTTTTCCAATCACATAGAGCACCACATCTTTCGCGGTAACCCCTTCCGCGAGAATTCCATCGATACGGATCAGCATGTTTTTCATCTTCTTCTGCACCAGGCACTGGGTAGTCATGACGTGTTCCACCTCAGAGGTTCCGATGCCCTGGGCAAGAGCACCCATGGCACCATGGGTGGAAGTATGCGAGTCACCGCAGACGATGGTCATACCCGGCTGGGTGAAACCCTGCTCCGGGCCGACCACGTGGACGATCCCCTGCCGGTTATCCATCATGCCGAGCTGAACGATATTATGCTTGTTGCAGTTATTATCGAGAGTCTGAACCTGCAGACGCGAAATCGGGTCGACAATGCCTTCAATACCTTGTTCGCGTTCACTGCTGGTTGTTGGCACATTGTGATCAGGAGTTGCCAGGTTGGCCTCTTTTCTCCAGAACTCCCGACCGGCAATATGCAATCCTTCAAAGGCCTGCGGTGATGTCACCTCGTGGATAAGGTGTCGATCGATATATAAAAGGGCTGAACCGTCGTCGCGCTGTTCAACCACATGGGCATCCCACAACTTGTCATAGAGTGTTTTTCCTGCCATAACTTATCCTTTTCCTATCCCATCGGGTAAAGTATCTGATTGTGAACCGCGGTACATTTCTGCAGCACTTCCTCACTCAGAGTCAGATCAGCTGCTGCCAGAGATTCTTCGAGCTGGGCAAGAGAGTTGGCCCCGATAAGGGTTGAAGCGACAAAATCAAACTGCTTCGACCAGGCAATAGCCAAGGTTGCCGGAGCAATGCCAAGCTCTTTCGCTATTGCCATATATTGCTCGGTGGAGCGCAATGTCTTTTCATTAACAAAACGTTTTGCCATCAGCTGCACCCGGTTTTCCGGATGATTTTTATAGGTAGTAAAACGCCCCTGCGGCTCCGCTTCAAGATTATACTTGCCGCTCAATACACCGCCGGCCATCGGAGAATACGGCAGCAGCGAGACCTTCTCGGTGCGGCAGAGCTGGACCATCTCATCGAGAAACCTTCTGTTTAATAGAGAAAAATTGTTCTGGATCGATTCAAACCGTTTATAGCCCGAATATTCTGCGATGATATTGGACTTGGTGACACCATAGGCCGTATCGTTGGATGTCCCGAGATACCGGACTTTGCCGCTTCTTACCAGCTCGTCAAATACCTCCATGGTCTCCTCTTTCGGCACTACCGTATCGGGCCAGTGCATCTGATAGAGATCGATATAGTCAGTTTTGAGCCGTCTAAGACTTCCTTCGACTGCGGTCATGATGTGGTGACGATCCATAGCGGTCAAACCGTAACGAACCGGCGGCACAAACCAGCCGGAAGCAGCCCCTGCCACCTTGGTTGCCACAATGACGCTGTCCCGTGGTTTTGTCTTAAGCCACTCACCAACGATTTCTTCCGTAATACCAACGGTCTTTGCCTGAGGTGGAACCGGATATACTTCTGCAGTATCGAAAAAGTTGATCCCAGCCTCATAGGCATGATCCATAAGGGTGAAAGCCGTTTTCTTATCACAAAATGACCCAAAGGTCATGGTACCGAGGCAAATCGGGCTCACGCGCAAACCGCTTCTGCCAATATATCGATATTCCATTGATTTCTCCAAAGATTCGAATCATTTTTCTCTTATCTGTTGACGCATCATGCAATTTACTCTAAGCAGAAACATGAAGAGAGCAAATTAAAATCAATAAAACAGTTATTTCGCTGGTGTTATGGAAGACTTGTATTATTCAGAAAAGCTCAAAACCTACTTCCCGACAAGACTCGATGTCCTGCTCTACGCCCATGACGGCAGAGGGCTCGGCCACGCAAGCCGGGCAATAGGCATCGGCATGGCGTTGAGACGATTATATCCTCATTTACGGATACTTTTTGTTACAGGGGCAAATATCAGCCAAACCCTTATCGGCAACGCACCGCTGGACTGGATCAAATTGCCGTCATACGCCAGCATGGTAGAGAATGGTGTTTCAACCGGTATTGATGGACCGGCAAACTTCTATAAATCAGTGCTGGGCAAACATCGCAGCAGCATGCTCGCCCAGATCGTTCAATCGTTTAAGCCAAAATGTGTGCTCGTTGATCATAATCCCCTTGGAAAGCGTAAAGAACTTGTGGAATCATTAAAGCTTTCACAGGAATTTGACACCAAATGGTTCCTCGGATTGCGCGCAGTCATCGGCACCCAGGAGGATTTCTGGTCTGATGCATACGCCGAAATCTTCCAGCAATATTACTCAGACATTTTTTGGTACGGCGATGCAGCAGTCATAACCGACTCACAGCTGAGTAAAATCAATACCCATTTCAACTGTCAGGCAAAAGAGATGGGCTATGTCTCAAGATTATATGAGTCGAGAATATTGCAGCCTGCTCAGCAGAAACGGCTTACCGGTCTGGTATCTGTACCCTGGTTCAGCGAGCACAGCCGGAACTTTCTAACCAATTTCTTCGATGCAGTACGACAAAGAGACAAAGAGGAAGAATGGGTGCTCTATCTTGCCAAAGAGGAAGTAGAGAGGGTGCAGAATATTTTTGCACCACTGCAAAACTGCAGGATTTATCCGGTGGGAGAACAATACAACCTTGATATTCTGCAGACCAGTCTTGCTCTTGTTTACAGCGGCTACAACAGCCTGATGGATATACTGGCAGCAGAAATTCCTGCTGTCCTGCTGCAGCGCGACATGAAAGACCAGGAACAGGATATTCATGTAAAACAGCTCATCGATGCCTGCCCCGGAAGCCTCCTGAAACTTGAAGATGCAACAGCAACTGCCCAATCTATCAATGAGGCGTTAAACAGGCTTTTAGTTACGTCCGGATCACACTCAGCAATCGATATTCAAGGGAGCCAGAAAACTGCCGAGCACCTTGCCTCACTGTGCGGCTCTTCCGCTTGAGGTGCAGAGCAAAACACATCTCAAGATAAGATGGAACGATTCTTCAAAGACCCAAAAATTCCATATGCCGAATTCAGATACAGCATACGCAGCAGCAAGGTATTCAAACCCCATCTGCACGAAAGGCTGAGTATCGGGGCGGTCGATCAGGGACAAGTGAGATTTCATATTGCCGGTGAAGATTATATTCTTAAACCAGGGTCTCTTGCCCTCATTAACCCGGATGCTATACACAGCTGTAATGCTGACCCGCAAAAAGCAAGAAGCTACTATATGCTGTACCTCGATGGCAGTTACTGTTTCAAGATTCAGCAGGCTCTCTGGCAATCTGAAAGCTTTCAAAAAATGCAGTTCCCCCTGCTTCACGACCAAATACTTTACCAAAACTACATTGCAGCAATGGATCATCTGCTTGATCCTGAAATGGACACACTGGGCAAGGAACAGATCCTGGCTGACCTTACCGGCAAGATTTTTCTCCATGCCTGTTCAAAAACAGAAAACAACGATCCCGTCTCAGATCATCTTGAGAACTTCAAGAGTCTGCTCGGCAGCGATCTGGAAAGTGATATTACACTTGATCAGCTTGCCTGCAAACTTGCAGCCAATCCTTTCACCCTGCTAAGGCAATTCAAGTCGACATTTGGTGTTACCCCCCATGCATATCGACTGAACTGCCGCCTCGAAAAGGCGCGCACCCTCCTTCAACAAGGAATGGATATCGGCGATACAGCGCTGCTGTGCGGTTTTTTCGACCAGAGCCATTTCCATAAAGCGTTCAAAGCGGCAACTACCGTGACGCCGAAAGAATACCAGGTCAATTTTTTACAATAATTGTTCACGGAAAAAATATAGGGTGACTCCACAATACCTAAAAAAGGAGTCATTCTATGGAATTTTTACTTGTGGCATCAGCCCATTTTCTTGCCCTTCTCAGCCCCGGGCCTGATTTTTTTCTCATTGGTCAGACGGCCTTGAATCACCATTTTCGATCAGCTCTTGCCCTGGTATGCGGCATCGCTCTTGCCAATGCAATTTATCTTGCCATTGCCATCTCAGGGACAGAACTCTTCAGGCAGTCAGAAAACATTTTTACTGTCTTGCAATATCTCGGCGGCGGATACCTTGTATATCTTGGCATCATGCTGTTAAAGGCTCCGAAACGACTGACGCTGATCGAATCAGAACAAACAGGTAACAGACTGCAGCACAGCTTCTTCATCCAAGGATTTTTAAGCGGTGTACTCAATCCGAAAAACATGATTTTTTATCTGTCGATCTTCACTGTTATGGTCTCTGAAACAACTGCTTTCGGCATACGAATGCTCTACGGTTTCTGGATGTTTTTTCTTGTTTTCTCATGGGATCTTTTTGTCGCCAAACTCATAGGACATAAACGGGTAAAGAAACATTTAGGCCGATCGGTCTTTTATATCGAAAAAATATCCGGCCTTGTTCTGGCCGGATTCGGGATCGGTCTGACCCTGAACTGATACGGCAGAAGAGAGGGTTCTCATCTGCCGTAGAGCAGATTATTTTTTCTGTTGTGACAGCAGGCTGCTCATCTCAACCATACGCTGTAATTCTGCTCGGTAGCCTTCAGGATCAGTTCCTTTGGATTGTCTGATCATATCAAGACAACGTGTGTAGTCAAAATCTCCAGTATATGAGGAATCTTTCAACAGCATGCCGAAACCTGCTACTGCTGCTGCAAAGGTAAAATCGCCGCTTGCTTTTTCCTTTCCGTCATAAACAGCAGATACTGAGTGAACCTGTTGTGATGTCTGCTGGCCCACCGGCTTGTAACGCAATTTTACCGTAAGCAGTTCCTGCTTATCTGATTTTTCACCCTTAACAGACTGGTATTTCAGCTTATCCACTTCGGGAACATCAGGGTGTCCTGCAGGGATAATTTCATACAAGGCAACGACCTTATGGCCAGCCCCCATTTCACCAGCATCTTTTGTATCATCCTTGAAATCTTCATCGGCAAGCATTCTGTTCTCATAACCGATCAGTCGATAAGCACCAACTGCTGCCGGGTTGAACTCGACCTGTATTTTAACATCGTTGGCTACAGCATAAAGCGTACCGCTCATCTCTTTCACCAACACCTTATTTGCCTCTAGAAGAGAATCGATATAGGCATAGTTTCCGTTTCCTTTATCGGCCAGAATCTCCATGGTGTCGTCATGATAATTGCCCATGCCAAAGCCAAGAACCGTGAGATATATTCCCGATTCTTTTTTTTCATCAATCAGTTGCTGCAGCTCATCGCGGCTGGTCACCCCGACATTGAAGTCACCGTCAGAGGCGAGAATTACACGGTTATTGCCACCAGGCATATAGACCTGTTCTGCCAGTTTATAGGCTGTAACGATTCCCTGTGAGGCATGGGTCGATCCTCCCGATGTGAGACCGTCAATGGCTTTCTCTATTTTCTCTTTTTCATCGGCAGCAGTCGGAGCCAGCACCACCCGGTCCGAACCTGCATAGGCAACAATTGATACACGGTCGGTTTTGCCAAGTTTGGACACCAGCAGTTTCATCGACTCTTTCAGCAAGGGAAGTTTATTGTCTGCCTGCATCGAGCCAGAAACATCCACCAGAAAGACCAGATTCGAAGGGGGCAGGGCCTCCTTGGCCAGTTCTTTCGCCTTAACGCCGATCCTCGCCAGCAGATACTCTTTATGATACGGGCTCTTGCCCACCTCAACCGATACTTTTACCGGATCAGCACCTTTTGGTTCCGGCAGGTCATAAGAAAAATAATTGATCATTTCTTCAATTCTCACTGCACCTGTCGGCGGCAGAGAATTTTCTGTAATAAAACGTCTGATATTGGCATACGATGCGGTATCAACATCAATGGAAAAGGTTGAGAGTGAATCGTTAAGACAATTCACGTAGCCGTTTTCCTGATCAGCATTATATGACTCACGATTAAACGGCTGCTGCAAGATAAAACCCTGCTCCACTTCCATCGGCGGTGGTGCGATATTCATCATAGCAGCAGGAGATGCCATTTTCTCCATTTTCATGGCCTCTGTTTTCTGAGGCCTGCTGCTCGCATCTTGTGCAAGCATTGGCTCAGGCAGCACCTCAGCTATAGCAGTCTGTTCTTTTCCGTCCTTACTTCCTGCCCGATCCTGCTCCGGTTTCTCGGTATAACTGCATGCTGAAACAGAGAGAATCATTGCCAGGGCCACACTGCTTATAATCTTTTTCATCTTCTTTTCCTCCATTTTGGGTTTTGATATAAACTCGTTGATAGAAGGTTTGACGGAAGGAGCAGATTAATGTGTCGCTCTTTTGCTGATTTTTTTTTCTTTGTCTGCTATCAATATCGTTAACTCACTAACCATCCTCAACTTTTTACAGACATAAAATGGATCAGTATCTGTTGAAAAAAATGGCCCTAGCCAACTGGCAGCTGGTTAACAGACTGGCTGCCAGACGTTTTCAGCAGCAGGAAACAGCAGAAGAGGCAGCCCTTTATGTCCTTGAAACGCTCTCTCAGGACAACTGGAAACGCCTTCAGGATTTCTCAGGCAAATCTAAATTCACCACCTATTTCACAACAGTCGTATACCGGCTGCTTGAAGACTATTCACGCAAACGCTTCGGCAGGGTTTCCCCCCCGCAATGGATCAAGCGCCTAGGCTCTTTCTGGATCACGCTCTACAGACTTCTCTGCCTTGAACGTTTTCCATTCAGTGATGCAATCCACATCGCAGAAAGCAGACTGCCGTCACTCTCTTCTTCAACTCTGGAGGAAATGGCAGAAGAAATTCTCGGTCGGGTTATCAACTGCGGTGAAAAACATCTAGAACAAAATGATAATTACACAGAGATTTCTTCTGATGAAACACCATTTACCAAAACCTCTCAATCTGAAGAAGAGGTCATTCAGCAGATTCTTTGCCATCTCTTTTTTGGTGACACCATTAGCGGAAAAGAAAAAGAGGCATTCGAGAAAATTTTTACAGTCAAACTCAAGCTCCAGCCGGCTGAGCAGCTTTTGCTAAAACTTTGTTACCGCGACGGCCTCTCACAGGTGGAAGCCGGTAAAGTTGTCGGTCTGAACAGATTTCAGATAAACGGGCGAATAAGACGTATCCTTGCTAAAATAAAAGAAGCCTTCACTGAATCAGGACTGGCCGATGAACTGCAGCTTATTCTCTCTCATAAAGACACATAGACCAATCTTTGCCGTCTAAACAGATATGAAACAGGATAACAACCACAATCAGAACCCGCACCCAGACGAAGACCTTCGCCTGGCAACGCTTGGCGTCCACTTATCTGAAACATCGGCAGGTTCAGCCTGCCCCGATGAACAGGAGATGGCGCGCATGGTTGATCAGGCAACGATCGACGACCCTCAGTTTGCCCATTTTTTTAAGCATCTGAATGAATGTGAAGACTGTTATCATGCCTGGTTAAGCCTTACAAGCATACAAAAAGAAGGCTTTACTGAAAAAACATTGAAACATCTTAAAAAGCCTCGATCACTTTCAATAATGGGCTCAGCTCTTGCGGTGGCGGCAACCGTCTTAATCGTCTTTCAACTGCCGTCAAAAGATCAGCTGCACAAACAAATAAGCGCTCCGCAGGCAGAAACGCAGCAGTATGAAATGATGCAGGAAAGCCAGATGAGCGATAATGCTTTTCAACCTGAAGAGAAGCCGCTACCTGTGCCTGCTCAAAAGGCTGCCCCGGCCGCAATATCAGAGCTGACCAGACAAGCTGCTGAAAGCGAAACCCGTATTGAACTCAAAAAAGAAAATACGATGCAGCAATCTGCTCAACCCGTTGAAGCAGATTCAGCTGGTGCATTTAACACCTTACAAAGTGAAATTCGTCAATTTTGCGAGCAATCATTCTTTGATGAAAAGAAAAAATCTCAATTACTCGAAATGACCGACAAACTTTTGCAAAACGAGCAGGACATCACAGAACTTAAAGTAATTAAAGATATTTTTTCAAAAATGACCGAGGCAACAAAACCACAGTCTTGTGAACAGATGCAGGCTTATTTGAAAAAATAACTTTTTCAGGTGTGGGTACTCACTCTATGATACCCCATCCCTGATATTCTCATGACATACACTTTATTGAAGCCAAAAGGAGAATGTCATGAGAAATTCATCAAGAGTAATACATCATCCCTGTTATTCTGCTGTTACAAGCCAGTCCCTGCTCGCAAGGACCATCTCAATCTGCAAAAAGAGACTTGCCAGTTTGATAGAAGACTTGATCACTGCCCGCAAAGAACTCGTCGAACTGGTTGCCACTATTCTTTTTGCCGGTTCACTCTTTCTGGGCGGAGCATATCTGTTCCTGAGCCAGCTGGCTCAACATGGCTGGTAAAAGACTACAAGCTTATTCCATTTCCTGAAGGGCTTCGTCGAGCAGGATCTTCCAGAGCCGCATTCTGGTTTCTTCATCGACGTTATTGAACCTGGCAGCAAAAAAAGAACCGCCTTCACTTCTTACGGTTGTCGCATCAAATTCAAAAAGTTCTTTTTGCTCATCCTGGACGCTGAAGGAGATCGAGAATTTAACTTCGGAACCGATTTCAGGTATAAAAGAGGCATGTTCAACGGCTATACCGCTGGTAGAGATATTAAAGATATCACCATCCCCCTGACGGTCACCGGAGACAAACTCAACGGGCGTGTGGTACAGATAAATCCGAATACCATCTCGCTTCTGATAATTCGCCAGCTTCTCTTCCGCCTCTTCCATGCTTTCAGCCACCACAGGGTGATAACCCTGGACTCTGTTGACATAATTTCCAAGCTGCGTTTCAGACAACCGGCTTGTATCCATAACTCTTACGATGTGACCCGCATTGCTGCTTGCCAGATAGTGAGATATTTTCTGAAAGGTCGGAATAGAATTGAGCACAATGACATCGGCATCAAGATAGTCACAGATAACATCGAATCCCGGCTTCAGATCAGCAACACTGAATCTGATATCGGTATAAAGATCTGAAAGCATTTTCTTTGAAATCTTGCCGGCAAAAACTATCACCAGCCTGTTATCTGCAATACTGACATTGACTTTGGTTTTCTTCTTTCCTGCCATATTTCGATAATGAGCTCATAGGATAAAAACTACTTAAGGGTAATGACACTCCTGAAGTATATCACCAGAGCTATACAGGTAGAAATTATTTTTTATTTTTTCTCCATTACAAACTTAACCAATTGTAATAAAACGGTTAAATTGGGAAATAAAAGGAAGGCAAAGGGGAATAAAAACTGTTCGGCTGTCGTCATTTTCAGACGACAGCCGAAGTGGGAAGAGATTATTTTTCCTTCCAGTCCGGTCGAAGATGAAGCTCGGTAAGCTGCTTTCTTGCAACAGTGGATGGAGCATCCGTAAGCGGACAGGTTGCTTTCTGCGTTTTCGGAAACGCAATCACGTTTCTGATTGAATCACTTCCGGTCAGAATCATCAGCAGACGGTCAAGGCCGAAGGCAATACCGCCGTGAGGAGGTGCACCAAGCTCAAGGGCTTTTAAGAGGAAACCGAATTTGTTTTCAGCTTCTTCCTGCCCGATTCCAAGGGTATTGAGAACCTTGGCCTGAACATCCTTACGATGAATACGAATCGATCCACCGCCGATTTCGGTACCGTTCAGCACCAGATCATAGGCACGACTGTAAACAGATGCAGGATCAGTATCGAGTTTTTCGATGTCTTCATCTTTTGGCGAAGTAAATGGATGGTGAAGTGCCTGGAAACGCTTCTCCTTTTCATCATATTCAACCAGCGGGAAGTCCGTTACCCAGACAAAATTGAATTCATTCTTGTTAAGGAGATCAAGTCGTTTTGCCAGTTCGCCCCGCAGCTCACCAAGGACCTGGAAAACAATTGACGGTTTATCGGCGCCAAAGAAAAGAAGGTCTCCCTCAACTGCGTCAAGAGCCGCTGCAATCCGGGCACGCTCTTCGTCGGTGAAAAACTTGGCTATTGGCGACTGCCATTCACCGTCTGCCTTCATTTTCACCCAGGCAAGACCTTTAGCACCGAACTGAAGGGCAAAGTCGGTAAGATCATCCAGATCTTTTCTGGAGAAAGTAGCACATCCCTTGGCATTGATTGCACGGACAGTTCCACCGGTATCGGCCATACTGCGGAATACCTTGAACGAACAGTTTGCAGCAATTTCAGTAAGATCAGTAATCTCAAAACCAAAACGCATATCAGGTCTGTCAGTTCCGAAACGGCTCATGGCCTCGTCGAAGGTGATGCGTTTGAATGGAGGTTTCACATCAATATTGATGGTCTCGCTGAAAAGCTTGCCGATCATGCCCTCAACCAGTTTGCTGATCTGCTCTTCATCAACGAAGGACATCTCCATATCGATCTGGGTGAATTCAGGCTGACGGTCGGCTCGTAAATCTTCATCTCTGAAACATTTGACGATCTGGTAGTAGCGATCCATGCCGGCAATCATCAGGAGCTGTTTGAACAGCTGCGGAGACTGCGGCAATGCATAGAAACGACCGGCATTGACACGGCTCGGCACCAGATAGTCGCGGGCACCTTCCGGAGTGGAACGGGTCAGCATCGGTGTCTCGATATCAAGAAACGCATTGTCATTGAGATAATTTCTTACAGTCTGAACCGCTTTGTGACGCATAATCAGGTTTGCAGCCATCTCCGGTCTGCGAAGATCGAGATAACGGTACTGCAGACGGAGATTATCAGAGATTTCAACGTCTTCATCAAGTGGAAACGGCGGAGTTTCGCTGGTGTTGAGGATACGCAGTTCATCAACCCGAACCTCGATCTCACCGGTGGCAAGTTTTGCATTGTTCATATCATCCGGTCTGGCATCAACCACACCTCTGATCGCCAGAACCCATTCACTGCGAAGCTGATGTGCTTTGGCATGAACTTCTGAATTTATTTCCGGATTGAACACGATCTGGGTAATACCGTGCTTGTCACGCAGATCAATAAAAATTACGCCACCGTGGTCACGTCTGCGCAGAACCCAACCCATCAGAACAACTTCTTCACCGACATTTGCCTTTTTCAGTTCGTTACATGAATGTGTACGAACCAGATTTCCCATCGAATCCATGATCTTTTTTTATCTCGTTAAATTTTCTCAGCAAGATGCTGACAAACATTATCTTTTTATTAACAGGTGCTATTATTCACCTGTTCCAATACTGCCTCAACTGTAAGAGAAACCTTCGTCTCCTCTTTGGTCTGCATATTCCGTAATACTCCAACGCCTGAATCAAGTTCGTCATCACCTATAATAAGGACAAAACGGGCGCCGATCTTATCCGCCTGCTTCATCTGACTCTTCAGACCTTTTCCCTCAACATCCTGTGCAACGCGAAGTGATGACAGACGAAGCGCATGAACCAGCTCGAAGGTAAAAGAGGACGGCCCTTCACCGAAACCAGCCACAAACAGGTCCGTTTCACATGTTTTTTCCTGCTCTTCCTGTTGCTGCTGAAGCAACAGAACAAGCCTCTCCAGTCCCATGGCAAAACCGATACCTGGAAGCTTCGGACCGCCGAGCTGTTCAATCAGACCGTCATAACGGCCTCCTGCACAGACTGCCGCCTGGGCGCCGAGATCACTGGTAAGAAATTCGAAGGTTGTACGAACATAATAATCGAGACCGCGTACCATGAACTTGTTGAGGCTGTATGGAATCTGTAATTGATCAAGACTCTTCTGAACAGTAGTAAAATGATCCGCACAGACATCACAAAGACTCTCCTGTATTGACGGCGCATCAGCAACTTCTTTCCTGCAACTCTCAACCTTACAGTCAAGAACCCTCAGGGGATTGGTAGTGCTTCTTCTTTTACAGTCATCACAGAGATGATCGTATTTATCTTCTATAAAAGCAAGCAGCTTCTGGCGAAAAGCCGGACGACAGTCCGGACAGCCGAGGCTGTTAAGTTCCAGACTTACATCAAGGTTAAGGGTCTTGAAAAAGTATGATGCCATTCCGATCAGTTCGGCATCGATTTTCGCACTGGCAGAGCCGAGCACCTCAGCACTTAACTGGGTAAACTGACGCAGCCGCCCTTTCTGCGGCCGTTCATGCCGAAACATCGGCCCGATGGTAAACAGCTTTTGTACAGGTTTCTGAACATATAAACCATGCTGAATATAAGCACGTACCAGAGAAGCCGTGGCCTCCGGCCGCATGGTCACCTGCTTCTCGACGAAAGTGTACATCTCTTTTTCGACAATATCGGTACTCTCACCGATTGATCGGGCAAACAAATCGGTCTTTTCAAGTATCGGCAGTCTGATTTCTGAAAAATTAAACCGCTCTAAAATATCTGTGGCAATATTTTCGACAATCCGCCATTGTTTTATCTCATCAGGCAGAATATCTTTGAAGCCATTCAAGGCTGTGATTTTCAAACTTTTCTCTCCTAAAAGGTCTAAACCCTGCAAATCATTTTTAATAAGGACAAGAAAATGATTTGTCTAAAGATTCTTATCCAGCTCTGTTTGAGCTTAATGTTTTTCAATGAAAAACAATAAACATAACCCCAAACATCGACAAAAGTCAAGTTTATGACGATTAGTCCTGTAGATGGCTGAGAAACGTATTTTTCATCGATATTATTGTCCTGGCGGGCTTATTTAAGCTACACACCGCTTGACAAATCCCCGTAAGACGGGCATTATCACTTCTCACCTATATTACATCCATTCAACAGGAGTTTTTCGTTTCATGAAATTACCTTCACTTAAAATCGGCAACCTCACTGCAAATATCCCACTTATTCAGGGAGGCATGTCGATTCGTGTTTCCACTTCCGCTCTTGCTGCGCCTGTAGCCAGCTGCGGAGGCGTTGGTGTTATCGGTGGTTCAGCAATTCCTACCGAAGAGCTGCAAGAAGACATCATCAAAGCAAAACAAGAAGCTACCGACGGAATCATTGCTGTAAACATCATGTTTGCCATGAAAAATTTCTACAACCTCGTCATGGCTTCAATCGATGCAGGCGTCGATATGATAGTGACCGGCGCAGGATTCTCCCGCGATATCTTTAAAATCGGTCGTGAACATAATGTGCCTATAGCGATGATTGTTTCATCCCCTTCTCTTGCAAAGCTTGCCGAAAAACTCGGCGCGTCAGCGGTTATCGTCGAGTCCAAAGAAGCTGGCGGTCATCTTGGAACAGACAAACCTCTTCGTGAGATTTTTCCTGCAATTAGAGATGTTGTAAAAAACATTCCGCTCATCGCAGCTGGCGGAATCACCAACGGCTACGAGATGGCTGAGATGATGGACAAATATGGCGCAGACGGCGTTCAGATCGCATCCCGTTTTGTACTCAGTGAGGAATGTGATGTTGATGACAATTTTAAGCAAGCATATCTCAATGCCCAGAAAGGCGACATTGTCCTGACCACCTCCCCTGTCGGACTTCCCGGCCGTGCAATTGCCAACAAGTTTGTCAAGGCTATGGCGGAAGGTGTAGATATGACATCCAAAAAGTGTAAGCACTTCTGTCTCAAAAAATGCGATCACCACTACTGCATCAGTGACAGACTTATGAGTGCCAGAAACGGCGACCTTGAAGAAGGTCTCTTTTTCTCCGGTGAGAACACCTATAAAATGAAATCTATCCTGCCGGTTGCTGAAATTTTCCGCCAGTTTATTGAGCAGGCCGAATCAGTTTATAAAGAAGGCATCGGCTTTTCACCATTAACTAATAAAGCATAACCCTTCTTTTTGAAGACATGCGTCAAGTTTCTTTAACAGAAGATCCTGCTGCTTCGGAAGCCGTTGTAATTCCTCCGGAGCAGCATAAAATAACCATCGATCTCATTGATGGAGATGCTCTTTTCGTCTTGAGAAAACTGAATAAGGCAGGATACGCAAGCTATCTCGTCGGGGGCGGCGTACGCGATCTTTATCTGGGCAACACACCGAAAGACTTTGACATCTGTACCGATGCCCGTCCCGGACAGATCAGACAGCTTTTTCCAAACAGCCGAACAATCGGACGACGTTTCAGACTGGTTCAGATTTTTTTCAAAGAGGCAAAAATCATCGAAGTGGCCACCCTTCGTTCACTTTCCGAACATGATCTGGAAGGCCCCGAAACCGTTCTTGCACCGAACAACACCTTCGGCACTCTTGATCAGGACGCTCAGAGACGGGATCTGACCATTAATTCGCTGTTTTATGAAATCGAAAATCAGACCATTATTGACTATGTCGGCGGCGTTGACGACCTCGACAAATCACTGATCAGATTCGTAGGAGACCCTAACAAACGGATTCGTCGAGATCCAGTCAGGATGCTTAGGGCCATACGCCACAGCGCCAGAAATAATTTCACCATAGACAAATCATGCTGGAACGCAATTTGTGAACATAATCAGATGCTTCCGCTATGTCCTCCGTCAAGACTTCGCGATGAACTGCTGAAAGATCTTTACAGCGGAGTGGCCGGTCGCTGGTTTCCCCTGGCTGCCAGAACCGGTCTTTTCCAACAACTTTTCCCACTCTATACACCTCTGCTCCCGAACAACACCGATGATACTAGCTCAGCGTTTGATCAATTATCCTCACTGCTTGCGGTAGTAGACAGAACCAACAACTATTTTGTTGAGCAAGGTTATTCACGGCCAAAAGATTTTTTCCTACTGGCATTACTTCTTTTGCCATGGGCCATTGAAAAACACAGCCTGCTGGAAGTTTCGATCAAAGGTCCGGATCGTTTTCATCTTGCCAACCGAATTCGCGACGATATCGATCAATCCATTGGAATTGATCTGAATTTACGTCGTTCACTACGACAGGACATCATTACCCTTCTTATTAATCTGCCGTTTCTTAACTACCATAAAAGAAAAGGTTTCTGGCCTAAATGGCTGAAGAAAAAGAGTTATTTTAAAAAATGTTCTCTTTTTTTCTATTATTATCAGGAAGCCTACAACTCAATACAAATACCTGAAAGTGCACTCCTTGCCCGCGCAACTGTCAAATCACCGGATCAGACACCTGAAAAACAACCGGAGGGAAAAGGGAAAAGAGGCAGAAGGAAGTATTCAAAGCATAAAAAAGCACTTTCTGACCACATTAAAAAATAGTGGTATTTAAGAAAAAGCTGTTAAAACAATTATCAAAACGACATAGTTTGCATTTTTAATCAACGCTCTGATTTGAGGGTATTTATAGTGAACTTTAAAGCGTTTTGATTTAGAATATAAAAATTATTTAAACATATTCTTTTTATTTTGTTTGACTTTTACCGTGTAATCCAACTAATTACATGGGTTGATATGTCTTTTCGAGGGTAAGTCAACCCCTTGAATTACGATTTTTAGCGGGGAGAGCAAAAATCATAAACATATTCAGGGGGTTTTGTATTGTTTTTCTTTTTATATCGGTATGTAGGTATCGGTACAATCGCGCGATAGCGCAAAAAAAATTGTTGTTACAGCAATAGGAGGTTGATATGGCAGACACGGTAAACAACACTCTGGATCCGCAGCTGAATCGGCGTGGTTTCATTAAGGGTTGCACAATGGCTGCAGCCGCTCTGGGACTGTCCGATGCAATGATCCCAAAAATGATCGAAGCTGCTGAGTCTGGAAAGCGTCCACGTGTAATCTGGCTGCACTTTCAGGAGTGTACAGGTTGCACCGAGAGTTTACTCAGAGCATCTCATCCGGATCTTGCTCGTTTGATCCTGGATATTATTTCACTTGATTACCACGAAACCATTATGGCGGCAGCCGGTCATCAGGCACACCATAACATGGAGGAGACCGTCGAGAATCATGCCGGCGAGTTCATCCTTGTTGTAGAAGGCGCTATCCCAACCAAAGATAACGGCATCTACTGTAAAGTTTCTGATTTTACCGCTGTAGACACACTTGCCAAGGTTGCCCCAAAAGCCAAAGCGATTATCGCTATCGGCTCATGTGCCGCTTTTGGTGGTATTCAGGCAGCTTCTCCAAACCCAACGGGAGCTGTTGGCGTGATGGATCTGGTAAAAGGCAAGCCGATAGTAAATCTCCCAGGTTGTCCTCCAAATCCTGTTAATCTACTTGGAACAATTCTTCATTACCTCACTTTTAACCGTCTTCCACAATTAGACAGTCTTGGTCGTCCAATGTTCGCATACGGACGCAGAATCCATGACCAGTGTGAAAGAAGAGCACACTTTGACGAAGGCCGTTTTGCTGAAACCTTCGGTGACGAAGGCCACAAGCAGGGCTACTGTCTCTACAAAGTTGGCTGTAAAGGACCTGAGACCTTCTCCAACTGTTCTTCTGTACGTTTCAACGATGTTGATGTATGGCCTGTAAGTGTCGGACACGGCTGTGTAGGTTGTACTGAGCCGGGATTCTGGGACAGCATGACTCCATTCTATGAGAGACTGCCAAAGGTTAAAATCCCTGGTGCCGGTATTGTCGCTGACGCTGACAAGATCGGAACTACCGTAGTTGCTGCTGCTGCCGCCGGTGTTGGTATTCATGCTGCAGTCGGAATCGGTAAACGTCTTATCAGAGGCAAGAAGTCTTAATCATCTTGGTCTTTGATCTAAAGAACAGCAAAAAAACATATTGTGACAGTCAAACCATGATCACAATATTTTAATATTTTACGGAGGTTTATCACATGGCTCAGCGAATTACCATTGATCCGATTACCAGGATCGAGGGTCACTTAAGAATTGACGTAGAGGTAGAGGACGGCAAAGTAACCAATGCTTGGTCCTCTGGACAGATGTACCGTGGCCTGGAAAACATTCTCAAAGGTCGTGATCCACGCGATGCATGGCTCTTTGTACAGCGTATCTGTGGTGTTTGTACCACTGTTCACGCTATGGCTTCTGTACGTGCAGTTGAAGATGCTCTGAAACTTCAGATTCCTTACAATGCTCAGCTTGTACGTAACATCGTTCAAGGTATCCACTGTATTCAGGATCATATTGTTCACTTCTACGCACTCTCTGCACTTGACTGGGTAGACGTTGTTTCTGCACTCGACGCAGATCCTGTCAAGACTGCTCAACTTGCAGACAGCCTTTCAGACTGGCCAGGCAACAGCCCTAAGCGTTTCCAGGCTGTTAAAGACAAAGTGAAAGGACTCGTTGCAAGTGGTCAACTCGGACCTTTTGCAAACGCTTACTGGGGACACTCTGCAATGAAGCTTCCACCGGAAGCTAACCTCATGGCAGTTTCTCACTACCTTGAAGCACTTGATTACCAGCGCAAAGCCACCATGGCTCTTGGTATCATTTCCGGTAAAAACCCACACATCCAGAACCTTTCTGTTGGTGGTGTTACTACCGCTATCAACCCAGACAGTGCAAATGCACTGAACATGGAAAGAATTTACTACATCAAACAGCTTGTAGAAGAAGTCAAAGGCTTCATCAACATGGTTTACACCACTGATGTTGTTGCTGTCGGTGCTCTTTACGCAGACTGGATTCCATACGGAAACGGTGTAACAAACTACCTTGCTGCTCCTGATATGTTCCTTGATGCAGCTGGTAATAAAGCTGACCTTCCTGGCGGTACCATCATGGATGGTGATCTTTCCACCGTTAAGCCAATCGAAGGTATCAGCAACCAGTACTTCAAAGAGAACGTTGAAGAGGGTATTTCCCGTGCATGGTATGATGGTGACTGGTCCAAGCATCCTTGGGATTCTTCCACCGATGCCAAGCCTGGTGATTTTGATTACGAAGGCCGCTACACCTGGCTCAAAGCTCCTCGCTTCCAGGGCAAGCCAATGCAGGTTGGTCCTCTTGCTCAGATGCTGGTTGGTTATGCTCAGGGGCATGAGCTTACCGTTAAAACCGTTGATGCAGTTCTCGGCCGTGTATCTGAAGTTGCAGGAACCACCGTTGGTCCTAATGCTCTCTTCGGAACCATCGGTCGTCATGCTGCCCGTGCCGTACGCGCAAACATCATGGCAGATCTTACTCTCAAGCACATTGATCTTCTTGTTGATAACATCGGCAAAGGTGATCTTGAAATCTTCAACCCACCTACCTTCCCTAAAGGAGAGCAGCGTGGTGTTGGTGTGCATGAGGCTCCACGTGGTCTCCTGTCTCACTGGATCGTTATCCAGGATGGTAGAATCAAAAACTACCAGGCAGTTGTTCCTTCAACCTGGAATGCTGGTCCTCGTGATGCAAGTGGTGCTCTTGGTCCATACGAGGCTTCTCTTATCGGTAATCCAATTGCTGATCCGGAAAGACCTCTTGAAGTATTACGTACCGTCCATTCGTTCGATCCATGTATAGCATGTGCTGTACATATGCTGGATCCGGAAGGTAAAGAAGTTGTGAACGTTAAGGCACTGTAATTAAGGCCATAAACACGAAAACTTTTCTTTCCGACTGGAGGTAAAATAATGGCTACGTACGAAAAGCAGTATTGCTGGAGCATACTGATCCGGCTATTTCACTGGATGTTTGCTTTTTCCATCCTGATGTTGTGCATCACAGGCTTTTACATTGCCTGGCCATGGACCAACACCGCGATTGAAGGAAGTGCAGCATGGCCAATGGCCAATATGCGTTACATCCATTTTATATCAGGCTACGTTTTTGCTGCCGCAATCGGCATCAGACTCTTCCTGTACATTTTTGGTAACACCCAGGAACGTATCTGGGACGTATTACCTATAACCCCACGTAATATTAAGAACCTGTTTAAGACAATCCTGCTTT
>QKIH01000077.1 GCA_003249645.1 Desulfobulbaceae bacterium
GGGACATGTTCTGCTTCTTTCGGCAGGCGACGTGAATACCGGTGTTCCTGCTTCTGATCTTCTAGATGCTGAACCGGATTTCAAATTGATGAACCTCATCGGCTATGATGCCATGGCTCTTGGCAATCATGAGTTTGACAACGTTCGGGAAGTTCTGCTTAAACAGCGTAAATGGGCAAATTTCCCTTTTCTGGCAGCAAATATTGTCAAAAAAGATGACGGGAAGCCGCTTGTCGATCCTTATCTCATCAAAGATCTGGGTGGATTGAAGATTGCCATTTTGGGTCTTATTACTCCAGACGTTCCTATTCTTGTATTCCCTGACAATGTAAAAGACCTTGAATTTAAAGATCCGATAGTGACAGCGAAGAAATATTTGCCAGAATTGAAGAAAAAGGCTGATCTCATCGTTGTGCTTTCTCATCTTGGGCTTTATCCTGGAAATTCTAATAAAATCGGAGATATTCAGCTGGCTGAAGCTGTACCTGACATTGATGTCATAGTTGGCGGACACACCCATACCAGCCTGGAGGATCCTGTTGTTATCGGCAAGACTCTGATTGTTCAGGCAGATGCATACTCCGAACACGTTGGGCGACTGAATCTTGTAGTAGACAGTGATACTGATAAGGTAACTGCAAGCAGCTATGCACTTTTGCCGGTGAATGGCAAGAAACGGATAAAGTATAACGATAAAAGCTATTACCAGTATGTTGGCACAGCTTATTTTGAAGATAAGGATATTCTGGATGCAGAGGCACCATATCTTGAAGTTGCCAGTGCCGAACTTGAAAAACCGGTAGGAAAAGCTCTGGTTGAACTGGTTGGTGGTAAAACTTCAAGTCGCAGCGGTGAAACCAATCTCGGTAATATGATTGCCGATGCGATGCGCATTAAAACCGGGTCGGAAGTCGCCCTCATGAATGGTGGCGGTATTCGGGCAGGGATTGCCCCGGGAGAGATTACCTACGGAGATATCCTCACCGTGCAGCCCTTTGGTAATACGCTGACAGAGATTAATGTGACCGGTGCACAGCTTAAAGCCGTTCTCGATGCTTCGGTTGCGAACATTGGTGGCGGCGGTTTTATGCAGGTATCGGGTTTAACAGTCACTTGTAATGCAAAGACCAAAACTGCGGAAGACATTTTAGTCAATGGTATTCCACTTGACCTGGCAAAAACATATAAAATGGTTACAAATAATTTTACGGCGGCCGGTGGCGACGGCTATTCAATGCTTAAAGACCTGCCGCAATACGACACAGGATATGTGGATGCAGACGCAACCATGGAATATATCCGAAATAATGGTGAGGTAAAACCGGCAGTAGAAGGCCGGATCACTGTGATCCAGTAACGAAAAGAGCAGGTGTGAGCTGTAAAAAACCTCTCTGGAAAGAAAAGATGACACCCGAACAAAAACAGCTTCTTGGAGTTGCCGAAAAAGCAGCGCTTAACGCTTATGCCCCTTACTCGAAATTCAGGGTAGGGGCTGCAGTGCTGACCGATAAAGGGGTATTTATCGGGGCAAACATAGAAAACAGTTCTTCAAATCTGGGCATTTGTGCTGAGCGTGTGGCTCTGTCTCATGCCAGGATGCATGGTGCTGAAATTTATACCGGACTTGCTGTCAACTGCATTGATGCAGTGGCCGATGGTGATATCAGAACAGCCATGCCCTGCGGCGGTTGTCGGCAGTGGCTTGCTGAACTGGCTCCGGATGCGTGGCTGGTTACCCAGGGAAGTGACAGGGTGTTCTCTCTTGACGATCTGTTACCGGATGCCTTTATCTTCAAACCGTAAGAGGTGAAAGGTATGTCATATTATTTTAACAAAACAGTCAGCTTGGATTTTGATCAGGCCATAGAGCGTGTCACCGAAGAGCTTAAAAAAGAGGGCTTTGGTGTTTTAACCGAGATTGATGTGCAGGGCGCGCTGAAAAAGAAAATCAATGTAGATTTCAGAAAATACAGGAT
>QKIH01000094.1 GCA_003249645.1 Desulfobulbaceae bacterium
TAAACGATCTTTCCGGTGCCAACCAGTTGTTTGCAGAACTGCAGCAGGAGTGTGAGCAGCTCTGCCTCTCTTTACATTCTTATATGGAAAAACAGGAAGAAGAGTATTAAGCCCTGATCGGTGTCAGATAAATTTCAGCTTTGAGTTTTTAGCAGAAACTCCTCAAATTTCTCAACCGGTACAGGAGGACTGTAATAATAACCTTGGAAGATACGGCACTCTTTCTTGAAAAGAAAATCAAGCTCTTCTCTTGTTTCAACACCTTCAGCCACAACACTGAATCCCATACTTTTAGCCATAACGATTATGGTCGAGACGATAGAGGCTGAAGCAGAGTCTTCTGCAACTCCTGTGACAAAAGAACGGTCTATCTTCAGCTGGTCAATAGGCAGCCGGTTGAGATATGATAAGGCCGAATAGCCGGTACCGAAGTCATCAATTGAGAAGCTTATGCCGTGTTTTTTCAGTGAGTTCATCTTGTCAGCAGTGTCTTCCAGGTCCTTTATTGCAACACCTTCAGTAATCTCAATAGACAGGAGCGAAGGTGGTATGCCGGATTCGTCAAGATGTCTTGTGACACTGTCGGTGAAGCCTTCCTGGCGAAATTGTTTTGGGCTGACATTGACAGAAACATATTTGAGACGGTTGATACATCCTTTGTCGAGCCAGCTTTTGATATATGCACAGGCCGTCTGTATAACCCAGTCTCCAATAGGTATAATGAGGCCGGTTTCTTCGGCAATGGCAATAAAATCATTGGGGTTGACGAGACCTTTCGCCGGATGTATCCATCTGATAAGTGCCTCGGCACCGATGACATTACCGGAATAATCAACCTGGGGTTGAAAAAAGAGTTTGAACTCATTTTTGCTAATCGCTGAACGGAGTTCTTGTTCAAGGTTGATACGATTATTTACGGCCTGCTGCATGTCCGGCAGATAGAAAAGGCAGGCGTTTCTTTCATGTTCTTTAAGTTTATTTACAGCTGTTGCTGCATGTTTGAGAACGGTTTCTGCACAGTCATTGGTGGTCGGAAACATGGCTATACCAATGCTTGCAGTGATAAAAAGTTCATGTCCTTCTACATAAAATGGTTTTGCCAGTTCCTGTCGTATCTTCTCGGCAATATGTTGAACAAAACGGCCGGCATCATCAATTGAGGATGAGAGCTCTGTAAAGATGACAGCAAATTCATCACCGCCTATCCTGGCAACGGTATCTTCATCACGGGTCAGTGATACCAGACGTCTTGCAACATGCTGTAGAAAAACATCACCAAGATTATGGCCAAGGGATTCATTAATCATTTTGAAACGATCAAGATCGATGATAATGGTACCGCTGTAATTCTCGTTTCTTTTCGAGCTTGCCAGGGTCTGTTTCAGTCGATAGAGAAACATGGTCCGGTTGGGCAGTTCGGTCAGAAAATCATAATAGGAGAGGTGCTTGATAGTCTCTTCCGCTTCTTTTCGCAGTGAGATGTCTTCAAGCATGGTATCTATATACTCAATCTGGCCGTTTTCTTTCTTGAAAACGTAGGCGCTGATCGAGGTCCATATTTGTTGGTCGTCCTTTCTTTTCACCAGCAGCTCTGACGAAAGGACCTTGCCCTCTTTAAGCAGCTTGCTAAAAAACTGTTCTTTATCTTCGAGGTGAACATAAATATCATCGGGATGGGTTGCCATCAGCTCATCAACAGACTGGTAGCCCAGGATTTTTGCCAATGCTTCATTGGCTGTGATATAGCTGCCGCCGGCTTCGATGCGATAGCGAAACAGGCCAACCGGAATATTGGAAACAAGGCTTCTGTACTGTTTTTCACTTTCTACCAATGCTGCTTCAGTACGTTTTTTGTCAGAGATGTTTCTTAAGGTTCCGCTGAGTTTATCAGGCTGCTGGTTATGACCTGGTATAATCTTGGCCGTCATCGAGCATGGTATGAACCTTCCGTCCTTATCCCGAAGAGA